>JAQXPG010000065.1 GCA_029100405.1 Lachnospiraceae bacterium
GTAAGTGCTAAACCGCGGGCGCTATCCCAAGACACGAAAAAAGCCGCCAGAAACCGGCGGCTGGAACAGAGACATTATGTAGTTCCTGGACCGTAGCTATCAGTCCGGCAGGACGTTTCTTCGTGGGCACTATGATTTCACAAAGAACGGGACCGGTTTCATTACACTCCTGAACTCAAACCGATACCAGTTCTTGCGGCCCAGAGTGAAGGAACGGATTGCCTGCTCAACAGCATTGTTCGTCGCGTAACAAAAAGGCCGCCAAACACTGGCGGTCTGAGTGGAGACTTTATGAGGTTTTCTGATCTGCCGCTGCAGGATCAGCCTGATCCTGCGAGGGCTTTCTGATGTAATCGGGAAGCTTGTCCGACCAGGGCATCAGATCATCCAGGTAGGACAGATCCTCGAACTCGCCTCTCTGGCACATCTGCTCGAGGCAGTACTTGAACCATTCGTATGGTTTGACATTGTTGGCCTTCGCGGTCTCTGCCATACTGTAGAGAATGGCTGTGGATTCCGCTCCGCTGCGGGTATCAACCAGGTACCAGTTCTTACGTCCTAAAACGAAGGGGCGGATTGCCCGCTCGGCGGCATTGTTTGTCATCGGTATCTCACCATCCGTCAGGAACTTACGAAGGTACTCTTCCTGATCCAGATTGTAAGTTATCCCCGCTCCCGTTTTTGATTTTGATGCTACATAGGGTCGAATCTGTTTCAGCCATGCGAAATAAGCGTCCACAAGAGGGGCGATTTTATCCTGCCTCTGTTTCAGACGTTCCTCAGGAGTAAGATCACGGAGCTTTTCTTCCTCGTGAAATATATTCTCTATCAACCTGCAAGCTTTATGAGCAATCGAGTTCTCCATGCCTTCCGTGTTGATCTTAATCACTTTGGCAAAAGGCCTTTTTGCGTGGATCCAACAATTCGCTACTGTTAAGGATTCTCCTCTCGCTCTCCGAAGTTCCTGCAAGGTATGGTAAACACCGTATCCATCCGTTACCAGTGCATTGTTGTATCCCTTCAGGAAGCTGTCCGGGTACTCGGTACCCCTGCCAAGGCAGAAGTCATACACGATGATCGGATGCGGACTGAATTCTCCGGTTCGGTATACCCACATGTAGCAATTATCCGGACCAGGGATCCGATTGCTGTCATCATCGAAGTTCTGCCGCACCTTTACGGGAGTTTCATCAGAATGTATGACGTGACTCTGCTTCATGATCTGGATCATTCGATCCCGTATCTTCTTGAAGTAATCCTGAGCAGCAGAGTTTATCCAGTTGCACAGAACCGGGGTAGAGATGTGAACGTCATTCCGATCCATTTCCTGCCAGATCCTGTGAATGGGCATTCCATTCACAAACTTCATGTTAATAACAAGTGACACAATGGAAGGTGTTGCAATGCTGTTGCGAAAAAGATAAGGAGCGTGTTCGGCCTTGACGATCTTGCCATTTCGCCCTTTGTACGCCATAACACGATGCTCGACTACTTTGAACGTTGCCGGGACCACCTCAAGACGGGAATACCTGTAGGATTCCATCTCTGTCCATTTGCCATCCGGGAACAGCTTGAGAAGTTCTTCATTCGTAAGGCGATCCTCAACGATCTCCTTTGGAAGATTGGAGAGATCCTGATCGCGTTTTCCTTTTGACTTCTTCCGCGTGTACGGCTTGGGAGTGATCGTCTCCGTCTCCACCTCGGGTTCGACCGGATCAGGGTTCTGATCGCAGACAATCTCGAGCTCATTCATAGCGTTCACTATGAATGAGAGCTGCCCGTCGGTATCCTTGGACATCTTCTTATCAGAAGAACGGCCAAAGAGCATTACCTCTGCACCCTTCACCTTTTCGGTAAGAAGTCGTACAGCTTCATTGAGATCAGCGATCTGTTTTTGCTGAGCAGCATTGGAGGCAAGAGCGGCATATGCCACCTGAACGAGCTCTGACTTTTCCAGCTTATTCAGATCTTCCAGATCCAGCTGCGGCATTTCGTCTGTCATTACTCAGGCCTCCTTTCCTGCATTCTTTCTTAGGAAAAGTAGGGTCTTTCATTTTTCTTGTGTGATGCACTAAAAGAAGGCAGCCTATAGAGAATATCATCTAATCAGTACCACCAGCTTTGCTGGTGGTCTGTGTTCGCCCCTCCGGGGCTTACCGGTGCGTTTCCGCCTAAAGGCGGTCTAGCAAACCGTTCTTACATTACTGGTGGCCGCCTAAAGGCGGCTCCCTTTTTGACTACTTTT
>JAQXPG010000066.1 GCA_029100405.1 Lachnospiraceae bacterium
AAACAAAGAGGGGGCAGGGGCCCAAAAGGAAGGAGATTTTATGGCAAATCGTATTTCGTTAAACGGAACGTCTTATCATGGAGCTGGTGCAATCCAGGAGATCGTGAACGAGATCAAGGGACATGGTTTCAAGAAGGCATTCGTTGCATCGGATCCGGATCTTGTAAAATTTGGAGTTACTGCAAAGGTTACGGATCTTCTGGAAGAAGCCGGTATTCCGTTCAGCCTTTATTCTGATATCAAGCCCAATCCGACCATTGAAAATGTACAGCATGGTGTAAAAGCTTTCCGTGAGTCCGAAGCTGATTGTATTGTAGCAATCGGCGGCGGTTCTTCCATGGATACCTCCAAGGCCATTGGCATCATCATTACCAATCCGGAATTCGAGGATGTGCGTTCTCTGGAAGGTGTTGCACCGACAAAGAATCCGTGCGTTCCGATCATTGCAGTTCCGACAACAGCAGGAACTGCAGCTGAGGTTACCATCAACTACGTTATTACTGATGTCGAGAAAGAGCGTAAGTTCGTTTGTGTGGATCCACATGATATGCCGATTGTTGCAGTTGTAGATCCTGACATGATGAGCTCTATGCCGAAGGGCCTGACTGCTGCAACAGGAATGGATGCTCTGACGCATGCCATCGAAGGATATACCACCAAGGCTGCCTGGGAGATGACAGATATGTTCCATCTCGAAGCAATTCGCCTGATCTCCGAGAATCTGAGAGGCGCTGTTAACAATACCAAGGAAGGCCGTGAGGGCATGGCTCTTGGTCAGTACATCGCCGGCATGGGCTTCTCCAATGTAGGTCTTGGCATCGATCATTCCATGGCACATACCCTGTCTGCACATTATGACACTCCTCATGGAATGGCTTGCGCACAGCTTCTTCCGATCTCTATGGAGTTCAACCGGGATTATACCGGCGAGCGTTATCGGGAAATTGCCCGTGCCATGGGCGTTCAGGGCGTAGATGACATGAGCCAGGAAGAGTATCGTGATGCAGCCATCGAGGCTGTAAAGAAGCTTTCCAAGGATGTCGGAATTCCGGAAAAGAACGAAAGAATCCGCGAAGAAGACCTGGATCAGCTGGCAACCGATGCTCTGAATGATGCATGCTATCCTGGAAACCCCAGAGAAGCTACTAAGGAACAGGTCATTGATATGTTCCGTCAGTTGATGTGATTTTTGCATATCGTTACTGATCCTTTTTAAATATAGACCCGCCCTGAGGATGGTATGGAATCCTTGGGGCGGGCCTTTTTTTGCTCGGAAGATACCAGGCGGAGACGTTTTGTATTATGATGATTGCAGTAGTAAAAATTACTTTAACATTCATATCGCATAGATAAAAACTGACAGGGAATTTCTTATGAAACAGACAAGTGAAAATACCAGATTGAAATATGAACTTTGCGAAGCGGCGCGGCAATGTCTTGCCGGAAGCAGTGTTGAGAAGCTGACGGTCGGACAGATCACGACCCGGGCGGGTGTGTCTCGACAGACTTTCTATCGGACTTTTCAGGATAAATATGATTTGATCAATTGGTATTTTGACAAATTAATGAGTAAGTCTTTCGACCGAATGGGAGAAGGAAAGACGATCGATGAGGGACTTCGACTGAAATTTTCCTATTTGAAGGAAGAGGGCGATTTCTTTCGGGCGGCTTTTGCTTCCGATGCCCAAAACAATCTGAAGGAACATGATTTTGAGATGATTTTTCACTTCTATTCAGATTGGATCGTGAAGAAAAGCGGGAGTAGTCCGACCGACGAGATCGCCCTGCTTCTGGAACTTTACTGCAGAGCATCGATCTATATGACGGTGAAGTGGGTCCTGGGTGGCATGCAGCAGTCACCGGAATGGCTGGCACGCTTACTGGTGGATGCCCTGCCTGAGAAATTGCGTGATAAATTCGCCTGCCTGGATCTCTTGGAAGAAACGGATTCTGCTGGGCACTGGCAATGAGATAGCAAAGTAAGGATGAAATTTCGAAGAAAAACCTTTGACAACAGATTCATCCTGTGTTATTACTAGAGTTAATTTCAAAGGAAAAAGCTGTGACGAAGAATGAGTCTTGTGAAAATACAGCGCAGAGAGCCGGCGGTTGGTGTAAGCCGGTATGTAAAAGCAGGATTCTCTCACTTCTGAGCTGATCATCTGAAAGCCGGATCCGGTGGATAGGATGTATCCGAGTATGCTGCGTTAGTGCATAGAAGTTGTCAGACTTCGAAGAGGTGGCAGATTTCATATCTGCAATTTGAGTGGTACCGCGAGTGTTTAAGCACCCGTCTCAAAGCAAGAGTCGCTTTGGGGCGGGTGCTTTTTTATATCTGTAATGAGCTGCAAGGCAGCGAAAGCACCCGTAATCATAAATACAAAAGAAATCTCTATCGTCCGACCTTGTTTCTGGTGTAAGATGACGGTGAGCGGGTCAGATGATCCGATACAAAAATGATTTGGTACCCGCAGGAAGACAAAAAGAAAACAGGAAAGGAAAAAGAAAAGATGTTAACTCTCGACAAAGTATTTGATGCACAGCAGGTTTTAAAGAGCATCATTCGTGAAACGAATGTCGTTCGTGCCTATGGGATTGCTCCGGATTGCGAGCTTTATCTGAAACCGGAGAATCTGCAGATCACCGGATCCTTTAAGGTCCGGGGATCCGCTTATAAGATTGCCAACCTGACAGAGGAAGAGAAGGCAAAAGGTGTCATTGCCTGTTCCGCCGGAAACCATGCTCAGGGAGTTGCCCTGGCTGCAACGAAAAACGGGATCAAATCTCTGATCTGTCTTCCGGATTCGGCCCCCATTTCCAAGGTGGAGGCAACCAAGGGCTACGGCGCAGAGGTCTGCCTGGTAGAAGGTGTTTACGACGATGCCTATAAGAAAGCCCTGGAACTAAAAGAGAGCGAAGGGTATACATTTGTTCATCCCTTTGATGACGAAGATGTGATCGCAGGTCAGGGCACCATAGCTCTGGAGATTCTCAACAATCTCGACAATATCGATGCTATCGTTGTTCCAATCGGCGGAGGCGGACTGATCTCCGGAATCGCTTATACAGTGAAGCAGATCCGTCCTTCCGTGAAGGTCTATGGAGTCCAGGCAGCCGGCGCGCCGGGCATGTATAACTCCATCCGGGATGGCAAAATCGAGTGTCTGGATTCGGTTTCCACCATTGCTGACGGTATCGCCGTCAAGGAGCCTGGTGAAAACACCTTCTCCTATGTCAGCCAATATGTCGATGATATCGCATTGGTTACGGATGATGAGGTTTCTTCTGCGATCCTGGCTCTGATGGAAAAGCAGAAGATGATCGCGGAAGGTGCCGGCGCCGCGTCGGTCGCTGCCGTCATGTTCGACAAATTTGACTTGAAGGGCAAGCGGGTGGTAGCCGTTGTTTCCGGCGGCAATATCGATGTCACCAGCCTCTCCCGTGTCATTGACCGTGGCCTCCTGAAGTCCGGCCGGTCGACCAGCATGCTGATCGAACTGATTGATAAGCCCGGCCAGCTGAGAGAGATCTCCGGCATTATTGCAGACTGTGGTGCCAATGTTACAGGCGTTCATTATGAAAAGGGCAACACCGAGAGTGTTCACGGATGCTTCCTTCGGATTGAAATGGAGACCAGAGATTTCCATCATGTCAACATGATTAAGAAAGCACTTCGCGATCATGGATTTAAAATTGTGAAATAAAAGGAAAAAGAAGAAGCCTGATATCGCAGGCGGGAAAGGAGAAAAGATATGCGAAACTATGTTCATACTGAAAAGGCTCCTGCAGCAATCGGACCATATTCCCAGGCCATCAGCGTCGGAAATCTGGTTTTTACTTCCGGTCAGATCGCACTGGATCCGAAAAGCGGAGAGCTTGCCGGAGAGACCATTGAGGAGCAGACACATCAGGTCATGAAGAATCTGAAGGCTGTTTTGGAAGAAGCTGGTTCTTCGATGCAGAGTGCCGTAAAGACGGTTTGTTTCTTAAGTGAGATTTCCGATTTCAAGGCATTCAACGAAGTGTATGGTCTATATTTCACAGAGAAACCGGCCAGAAGCTGCGTTGCCGTGAAGGATCTGCCTAAGGGCGCTCTGGTGGAAGTGGAAGTCGTAGCGGAGAAGGAGGCATGACATTATGATGGATGCAACGAAATATCATGTCGGTTATTTTCCGGTAGATACGAAATATACCAAGTGGGTGAAGAAGGATCATATTGAGAAGCCGCCGGTATGGTGCAGCGTCGATATGAGAGACGGAAATCAGAGTCTGATCGTTCCCATGAGTCTGGAGGAGAAACTGGAGTATTTCAAGGTCCTTCTCGGGGTCGGCTTTAAGGAGATCGAGGTCGGCTTTCCGGCTGCCAGCGAGACCGAGTTCGAATTCTTAAGGACCCTGATCGATCAGAAGATGATCCCAGATGATGTGACGGTACAGGTTTTGACCCAGTGCCGGGAGCACATTATCCGTAAGACTTTTGAGGCCTGCAAGGGTGCGCCGAGTGCAATCGTTCATTTCTATAATTCGACCAGCCTGGCCCAGAGAGAGCAGGTCTTCAAGAAGTCCAAGGAAGAGATCAAGCAGATCGCCGTGGATGGAGCAAAGCTTGTAAAGAAACTGGCTGCTGAGTACGAGGGCAACTTCCGTTTTGAGTATTCACCGGAATCCTTTACCGGAACTGAGCCGGAATATGCACTGGATGTTTGCAATGCAGTCCTGGATGTTCTGGAGCCTGGCCCGGATAATAATGTCATTATCAACCTTCCGGTTACGGTTGAGATGAGTTCTCCACATATTTATGCGTCCCAGGTGGAATACATCAGTGAAAATCTGAAGTATCGTGAATATGTGACTCTGTCTCTTCATCCTCACAATGACCGTGGTACCGGTGTAGCAGATACAGAACTGGCTCTTCTGGCCGGTGCGGACCGTGTTGAGGGAACCCTTTTCGGAAATGGAGAGCGGACCGGTAATGTGGATATCATCACCCTGGCTCTCAATATGTATTCGCATGGCGTGGATCCGAAACTTGACTTTTCGGATATGCCTTATCTCGTTTCGGAATATGAGAAATGTACCCGGATGCATGTCTATGAGCGGGCACCTTATGCCGGTGCACTTGTTTTTGCAGCATTTTCGGGTTCTCATCAGGATGCGATCGCCAAGGGCATGAAGTATCGGAAGAAGAAAAAGATGCACGAATGGACCGTGCCTTATATTCCCATCGACCCTCAGGATATCGGAAGGACCTATGACGGTGATGTCATCCGTGTCAATTCCCAGTCCGGTAAGGGCGGCATCGGTTATATGCTGGAGCAGACCTATGGTTACAGCCTGCCGGCCGGTATGCGGGAGGAATTCAGCTATCTCTGCAAGGATATCTCAGATCATGAACATAAGGAACTGAAACCGAATGAAGTTTTCGAGATCTTCTCAGAGCATTATCTGAACCTGGATAGTGGTATTCAGATCACGGATTTTGACTTTGTCAGAAATAACGATGTGGTCAAGGTCATGATCACCTTCGAAAGAGACGGCGAGGAAAAGGAACTGGCCTGCAAGGGAAATGGTGCTTTGAACGCGATCAATAATGCCTTAAAGGAGTTTACCGGCGAGGAATATACCTTGGAAGTTTTCACCCAGCACAGTATGCAGGGACAGGGATCTCAGAGTGTTGCCGCATCCTATATCGGATTGAAGAGAGAGGATGGCAGCATGTACTGGGGCGCCGGGACCAATACCGATGTCGTAACAGCAAGTGCGAATGCACTTTTAAGTGCATTCTATAACATGACAAAAGGGTCAAAAGTCTGATGTCAGGGGATGCTTGCATCCCATGACATCGAGACTTATTGACCCGCCCCACATGAGGCGCGAAGTGGCGTGAAGCGACACGGGAGCGCCGAATGATGGAGCACGGAGAAAGCTGCGAAGCAGCGAAGCCGTGCGAAATCAAAATGTGGGGCAAAGGGTCAAAAGACTAGACGGTTAAAAAGACTGATCTCAGAGGATGCTTGCATCCCCTGGAGAAGGAAAAGAAAAAGAGGAAAAAAGAGGAAAAAGAAAGAAAAGAAAGGAGACTCTGCGGAATGGGAATGACAATGACGCAAAAGATCCTCGCCAAACATGCCGGTCTGGATGAGGTCAAGGCCGGACAGCTGATCTCGGCAAAACTGGATATTGTTCTCGGAAATGATATCACGACACCGGTGGCAGTGAATGAGTTTAAGAAGGCCGGATTCGACAAGGTTTTCGACAAGGACCGGATCGCGATCGTCCTGGACCACTTTGTACCGAACAAGGACATCAAGGCGGCAGAGCAGTCCAAGACCTGCCGGAATTTCGCCTGCAGCCATTGTGTCAGTCACTTTTATGATGTCGGAAAAATGGGAATTGAGCATGCCCTCCTCCCTGAGCAGGGCGTTGTAACAGCCGGCGACTGCATCATCGGTGCGGACAGCCATACTTGTACTTATGGTGCTTTGGGCGCTTTCTCCACCGGTGTCGGTTCCACAGATATGGCTGCCGGCATGGCGACTGGAACGGCCTGGTTCAAGGTCCCGTCCGCCATTCGTTTTCACCTGACCGGCAAGCTTCCGAAAAACTGCAGCGGCAAGGATGTTATCCTGACCATTATCGGTATGATCGGTGTAGACGGTGCACTCTATAAAAGTATGGAGTTCACTGGCGAGGGCGTGCATAACCTTTCCATGGATGACAGACTCTGCATCTGTAACATGGCAATCGAAGCCGGCGCCAAGAATGGTATCTTCCCGGTGGATGACATTACCAGAGCTTATCTTGATGGAAGAAGTGAAAGACCGCCGGTCGAATTCGAAGCAGATCCGGATGCAGAATATGAGAAGACCATTGAGATCGACCTGTCGAAGATCGTTCCGGTCGTTGCCTGTCCGCATCTTCCGGAGAATACACATCCTGCCAAAGAGCTTCATGATATAAAAATAGACCAGGTCGTTATCGGTTCCTGTACCAACGGCCGTATGGAGGACATGGAGGCGGCTTACAAGATCCTGAATGGAAGGAAGATCGCCGATGGGATCCGCTGTATCATCATTCCTGCAACCATGCAGATCTTAAGAGAGTGTGTTGAGAGAGGCTATTATACGGCCTTTATTGATGCCGGCGCAGTTGTTTCCACGCCGACCTGTGGCCCCTGCCTGGGTGGTTATATGGGAATTTTGGCGGCTGGTGAACGCTGCATTGCGACCACAAACCGAAACTTTGTCGGCCGGATGGGACATGTTGACAGCGAGGTCTATCTTTCCTCGCCCTATACAGCGGCAGCGAGCGCGCTGACAGGCTATATTACGGAATACGAGGAGGCATGAGATGAAGACAAAAGGATCTGTTTTCAAATATCCGGATAATGTGGATACGGATGTCATTATTCCGGCACGTTACCTGAATACGCCGGATGCCAGGGAGCTGGCACAGCACTGTATGGAAGATATCGATAAGGATTTCGTAAAGAAAGTAAAACCGGGCGACATCATGGTTGCCGGTTGGAATTTCGGCTGCGGATCGTCGCGGGAACATGCGCCCCTGGTCATTAAGACCTGCGGAACGGGCTGTGTGATTGCGAAGAGCTTTGCCCGGATCTTCTATCGGAATGCCATTAATATCGGTCTTCCCATCCTGGAGTGCGAGGAGGCTGCAGAGGAAATACAGGCCAATGATGAAGTAGAGGTCGATTTCGATTCCGGTAAGATCAGCGATCTGACGACGGGGAAAACCTACCAGGCAGAGCCTTTTCCTCCTTTTATCCAGAATATCATTCGCTGCGGCGGACTTCTGAAATCTCTGAAGGAAAGCAGTAAGAAAGCATAAAAGCCGGATCATAGCAGCCTTCTTTAGGATCCGGGATGAGGACTCAGGATGAGGATCCTTGAGGAGAATCCGGAATGAGGACTCAGGATGAGGATCCTTGAGGAGAATTTGGTATGAGGGCTCAGGATGAGGATCCATGAGGAGGATCTAGAATGAGAACCTATGATGAAGTGCATAGGAGAGTCGATAGCTAGCTCAAGTGGAGAGAGAGGAAAGAAAATGGATAAGAATATTGCGGTGATCCGGGGAGATGGAATCGGCCCCGAGATCGTGAATGAAGCAATCAAGGTTTTGGATCAGATCGGCCGGATCTTCGGTCATCACTTTACTTATACGGATGTTGATATGGGTGGATGTGCGATCGATAAGTATGGCGATCCCCTGCCTCAGTCGGAACTGGACAAGTGCCTTGCTTCGGATAGTGTTCTGCTTGGTGCGGTCGGTGGCCCCAAGTGGAATGATGTTCCGGGCCCCAAACGTCCGGAAAAGGGACTCCTTCGTCTCCGCTCGGGTATGGGTGTCTATTCCAATAATCGGCCGGCC
>JAQXPG010000067.1 GCA_029100405.1 Lachnospiraceae bacterium
TTCCAGTATGATATCTGTCACTTCATCTCTTTCTGTGGCCGGATCCATAACTCTGACATTTTGAATGATCTTCATCCGATTTCTCCTCTCCATCTGGAATGATTATAGTTCATATAGAACAGAAACACGACATCAAATTCACGATCACTCAATAGGGACATCGATCCTGCGAAAAAAGGCTGCAAGAACTATTTTCGTTCTCACAGCCTTTTCCAAGCTTATGCAGCCGCCTTATGCAGCAGTTTTATGTTACAGTTTTATGTTACAGTTTTATGAAGCAGTTTTATGCAGTAGTTTTATGCAGCCGCCTTATGCAGCAGTTTTATTACTTTCTTCCATCCATTTCACCTTTCCTTCCGGCCTTCCTTCTCTTTCTCTCCTCGTATGCCACAAGGGCTCCTCCGCAAACCATAAGGAGGGTGATCGGAAGAAGAGGGGTCTGACTGGCATCCATTGTCTTCGGGCTTACGCCGGTCTTCTTGGCAGAAGCTTTCGCCTTCTGATCGGAAGGTGCGCCTGTTTTGTCCGAGCCTTCGGTCTTCTGCTCCAGATTCTCTGCAGGCTTTGCATCGGAAACGGCTTTGCCGGAGTCTGCCTTGACCTGATCCGTCTCCGTCTCAGACTTTCCATGATCCGTCTGGGCCTTATCCGTATCTGTCTCGGCCTGTCCATGATCTGTCTCGGCCTTACCACTATCCGTCTGCCCCTGATCCGGGTTCTTTTTGTCATCATCTGTTTTGGAAGGATCGGACGGTTTCGAAGCTTCCTCGATTTCTTTCTTCAACTTTTCGTGGTCCACGTTTTCAACCTTATATTTCGGATCCCAGGCCTGTTCGAGTGCATGCAGACTGTCTGCCGAAAGCTTGGACGTGATCCAGTCTGTATTGATCATAGAAGGAGCAGAAGCCTCTGTTTTCAAAAGGCTTACCGGAAGGAGCGCCTTCCCACTTGCTTTTGCAAGCATCGGACTTACTCTCATAGAATCTGAAAGTGTCGTCTGATCCTTTGTGGAAGCATCCATGATCCGGCCATTGTAAGCCGGAACAGATACGGTCAGTTTACCATCTTTGCTTTCGAATGCACTTCCATCCAGAAGATCCTGATAAGATTTTTCACTTCCATCTGCACCCGAAAGCTGTAAGGTCTTAAGATCCAGCGTCAATGTCTGATCCTTGTCGGAATTATTGAGAAGGACCGTCAATTCCTGACCGGTCTTCTGATCCCGGCGGATATAACCTAAGACATTTTTATTCCCGGTTGAGAATTCCTCGACGGTACCAGTACGGAGGGCAGAATTATTATTCCTGAGATAGCCCAGCCATGCATACCAAAGTGTCAGATTCTCATCACCTTTTCCCCAGGTCATGGCTCTTCTGTCATCCGGATCGTCCGCGCCTACCATACCAAGCTCATCTCCGTAGTAGATCGTCGGAGCACCGGCATAGGTAAACTGCATGAGAGAAACCAGATATTGTTCCTTCTTTGCCTTTTCCGAAGTCGAATCATAGGTCGGGAAGGCCGATTTCAGACTCTTATCTGCTCTGTCATCAGAAATACCATCCAGATAGGACAGGATCCTTGTGGTATCATGGGAATCCACCAGATTCATCATGGCATAGAAAGCTTCCTCAGGATAACGCTCGCGAAGCTTTCGCATCTCTTTCATGATATCATCAGAAGACTTTCCCTTTTCATCGGAGCCACTCATTGCAAAATTCGTAGCGAAGCCGCGGAACATATAATTCATGACAGAATCATACATATCTCCCAGGAGGTATTTGGTCGCATCCGTCCAGATCTCACCGACGATCACACCATCATTCGTTCCATCATTCAAGGCCTTGACGGACTTTCGGAAATGCTGCCAGGTTTCATCCGAGACTTCATTGGCCACATCCAGACGCCAGCCGCTTGTGCCCTTTTCCATCCAGTATTGGGTAATGGAGCCATTATCCTTTTTCTCATCTCCGATGATCTCTTTGGCCCAGCTTCCGGTCTGATACTCGGATCCATTGGTCGCCTTGATGACCGGCATGTTGGAATAACTCCACCAGCCGGAATAGCTATAGACATTCTTGCCCTTCCGAAGGCCGATCTCATCCGGCTTGGCATCTGTACCATCCTGCTCCTTCAAGGTTTTATTTTCAATGTCAAACCACTTGGTATAGGAGAAATCCGTAATCCCATACTGACTGCTGAAGTAGTCTCTGGCATCCTTCTCCGCCAGGGCCTGGTCTACCTTTTTCTCATTCATCTCGTCATAGACATAAGCCCAGTAAGGATAAGCGCCGATCTTACCGTGGTTTACGGATGTGCCACCCTCCAGATACTTATAATAGCGGTCAAAGTAAATCGAATCGTCGGAAACATGGTTGAAGACTCCATCCAGGATGATGTGCATATGATTCGCCCTGGCAGCCTTTACAAGCTCATTGAAGTCGCCCTCTGTTCCCAGGATCGGATCGATCTTACCGTAGTCGCTGGTGTCATAACGGTGACTGGAGATCGAAGCAAAGCTCGGATTCAGATAGATCACATTGACGCCGAGAGCCTTGAGATAGGAGATGTGCTCAGTGATGCCCTTGATATCGCCGCCATAGATCTCATTGTTCCAGATCTGATCTCCATAATAGGCGCCGGTCTTCTCATATTCTTCCTTCGAAAGCTTTGCCTCCTGCTCCGGATTTTCCGGCAGAGCATACCAGTTGTCCATCAGTTCATAATTGGTCGTTCCGCGGGAAGTATAGTCGCTCTTTACTGCAGAAGCGAAATCATTTGTCGGATCCCCGTTCGAAAAACGATCCGGGAAGATCTGATAAATCACAGCATTCTTCATCCAATCCGGCGTCTTGTAACCCTTTTGATAGATCACGAGATCATAGGGCTTTACATCCTTTAAACTGCCGGTCTTGCCGCTTCCGTAGTAGCCGTCGTCATCCCCATAAGTAATGACATCACTGCCATTGGAAATAACAAAGTAATAGGTCAGTTCCCCGATATCTGAGAAACGCGTCGTAACCGTCCAGCTCTGTTTGCCATCCTTGGCCTCTTTGTCCTTCTTCAGTTCCAGATTCTTCTGATCTTTCGGCTTCCCCTTCACAACCATCCGAACCTGGCTTACATCCGTGCCCGTAGTCAGATGGAAGGTCACATCAGTATCGGTCGGAACGGCACCCCAGATGCTCTTGTCTTCTGTCTTTTCGGTATCATAAGAAATATTGTCTGTCTTCACCTTGACCGAAGATGCGTCATCATAAAAAACCAGAGAGGTCGGATCGAAGTAAAAGTGGACTGTTTTTGCTTCTGTTAATGTAAAGGCAGGATAAATATAGGTCTTTCCATCGTATTCCGCCTTGATATCATTGTATTCCCCGGGCTGAAGCTCGACTGCAGCCGAATAGATACCGGACAAATTGTCATCACTGAACTTCTGTTCCGAAATGCTGCTTCCATTCAAGCGAATATCCGCCTCTGTATACTCGACACTCGTAACCATACGGTGCGACATATCATTATAAAGGACTGTTACATCTTCTGTTTCCGGCACAGCGACCTTCACGTTGCCACCATTCGCCGCACCATCGGCTCCATAGTTTTCCGACCAGGTTTTGTCAATAGCGATCTTATATTCATAATTCCCTGCCGGAACATTTTTGAAGACAAGCTGATAGCGCTGATTGCCGAGATACTTCATCTGATTCGAAGCCGGATTCCAGCTTTCGCCGGGGAAAGTTCCGGGTACCGTAACAGTCCGGCCCTCATATTTCTGAAGGTTCAGAGAATTATAGTCCTGATCCTTCACCTTGATCGGATTCGTATCCGGCTGAACACGTTCCCCATTAATCTCGTAATAATAGAGGACTGTCCCGGCCTGGTCTCCGAAATACAGACCATTGACATCATATTTGCCCTTGCCCGCAGACTTTAAATCGATCGTTTGAAAAGCCTTGGCGCCGGATTTTTCCAGATCTTCTTGCAAAGCATAGTGAAGGGTCACCTTCTGATTGTCCTCTGCCGGCCGGATGAATTGATAGGTATGATTGCTGTTTTCTACGACCTGAGAAGTGACATTTTTAACACTTGCACCAAGATAATAAGCAACGGCGGTCGGATTATTGATGGAATCATAGACAAGTCCTGTGGCATCATTATAGACAAAAGTCACATTCTGCTTGGCACCTGCAGGAAGGGAAAAGGAATAGTTCCCGACAGCCGGGCCAAACCACTGGCCATTCAAGAGCAGCTTGTATTCCACTTTGCTCTTTTGATAGACATCTGAATAGACATAGACATCATCGGAAAGCTGGGTAAATTCATAACCGGAAGCTCCCTGTGACCAGGTATCCGTATTATCACTATTCCGGGCATCCCCGATGATCTGCACCTTCTTGTCAAAGGCCTTCGGCTGATTTATGGAATCATAGACCTTACCGTCATTGGTATTGACCTGGATCGTAAGAGAGCTTGTGCCCTTGGGAAGAGTCAGGGAAATATTATTCCCATTACTTCCATAGCTGGTATCCCAGGCATCATCCTCCGCAACCTTGTAATCGCATTTCGTTTCTTCCGCCAAAGGATCGAAAGTAAAGGTCTTTTGATAGATCCCTCCGCCCAGATAATCCAGATGGAGCTCTGAGTCTGCCGGATTCCAATTCCCGGGCTGATAGCTGTTCCCATCTGTTTTAAGATTCAATGTTCCGAGAGATCCAACCCATGTCTCGCTGTGGAAGACGCCATTCTTTCCAGAATATTGAATCGAATCATAGAGTTTTCCGTCCTGATAACGGAGGTAAACTGCTGTATCATCGCTGTCCACCTGGAATTGATCCCTGATTTCCTTCGACTGGCCGTCGATCAGAACCTGGAAACGATAAGTACCCTTCTTCAAAGAGAGCTTGGTTTCATAGCATCCCTTCTGATACTGTTTCATGGCATAAGAATTCGTCCCGTCGGAAAGAGTGACGGTCGAAAGAACATTGAAATCTGCATTGCTGTCCACCGGAACCTTGTCCCAGTCCGGTTCTGTCGCAGCAAGCGTCTTTTCCTTGGCATCTGATGTGGTTTGAACAGTGATTTGATTCTGATTCAGATTCAGATTTGGATTTGCTTTCAGATCTTCTGCATGTACAAGAGGGGAAAATCCCTGCAGCATGCTTACTACCATAGCAGCCGCCATGGTAGCAGAATAGACTTTGACCCTGGTTTTTGTGTACTTACTCACAGTACTACCTCCTCATAACTCCACTTGTTAATAAACTCCCCAGTCGAAAGATCGGGTTATCTTTCGACTCATTATGTTAAAGTATTGTACGCGACTTAATACACAGTTTCAATTCAGGATTTTAAATGAATTTTATGAATCTTTTTTGTGCAGTATGATAGTAGCAGGGTCTCGAGGATCACAGGATACACTAATCTTTTCGACCTGCTGTCAAAGATCTCTCAACTTTTCCAAGAGGTCCTCTTCCGAGAAGATCTGCACAGCATCCATGCCCTGGGCAATTGATGCTTCTACATTTTCTGCCCGATCATCGAAGAAAATGCAGTCCTTGGGATCCAGATCATAGACAGAAAACAATGCCTGGTAGATGTCCGCCTGCGGCTTTGCCTTGTGGATCATATAAGAAACCATCATGCCGTCAATATCCGCCATAAAATCCGCATAACGGGTATGCCGTTTAAAAAGGCGATAAGAATAGTTGGAAAGGAGATAGATCCGATAGCCTTTTTCCTTCAGCTCATGGACCCGTTTCCAAGTCCTGGGCCTTGCCACATTCATATATTCTCCATGATGGATAAACCAGCGGATCACTTCAATGTCGTCCGGAAACTGTTCTTCATACTCCGAAATGATCGCATCGTCCGTTTTCTCACCCAGATCCAATTGATGCCAGAGCTGTCTCGGATCGTTGAACATCTCCTGTCCGATCCGTAAGGCCTCCGCTTCCGACAGGCCGTAATCCATCAGCATGTCCTTCCAGCGGTACTGCATCAAAACATCACCAACATCGAAAACGATCGTCTTATATGCTTTCAATTTCTTATCCTTCCTTTTCCAAGCCATCTTTAACAGCAGAAACAGCAGATCGGAATCATGGCCAGATCCAGGCACCAGCTGTTCTGCATTTCATCATAAGGCCTGCCATAGCGACTGCTTCTGGTCTCATACCAATTGCCAAAGCCAGACCCACCGAAACCGCCGGCTCCGGACCGGATCTGGTTCTGCAGCTGGCGGAACTGGAAATTAGACGGTTCCATGGAAACCGCACGGTCGATGTAACGATTGGCATCTCCCATCTGTCCAAGGCCCATGCTTGCCATTGCAGCCAGATAAAACCAGCTGCCGTTTCGCTCTGCATCCGGGATTCCGGACAGAGCCGTCATGGCTTCCTGGAAGCGACTCATACGAATAAAGTTTGCCGCCCCCTGCATGGCCGCACTTCCCTCGCTTCCGCCGGAAGTCGGACCGCTTCGATTGGTATAAGAATAGCCCCGGTTTCGATAACCGTTCTGCCGGTCCTTCATAATGATATCATAAGCCTGCTGAACTTCCTTAAAGCGTTCCTCTGCAGCTGCCTTATTGGGATTATTGACATTGGCATCCGGATGGTATTTCCGGCTCAAGGTTCGATATGCTTTTTTGATCTCGTCATCGGTTGCATCCGCCGAGACGCCTAATACACGATAAGGATCCATCAGCTCGTCTTTCTACGTTCTTCTTTCAGTCGATGATAGTCATATTTGGTCCAGACACCGGAATAGAGAATATTCCGGATGATTTCCGCATTCTTTAAGATTGGCATATGTTCGAAGGCTCTGGCACACTCTTCCATCTGCGTGGTCAGATATTGCCGGATAAATGTCTCAAAACACTCGGGACATTCATCCCGACGGAGGATCAGAGGATTATAGTGCTTTTTCTTCACATCTTCGCTCAGATCTTCATAAGCATCCAATACATAAATAAAACGTCCAAGATAAAATCCAAGCGTATAGAGGTCATCAGCGAAGGGATCGTCCTCCTTCATCTGACAAAGACAACCCAGCATTTCGCCGGTCAGGGATGTGACTTTCGACAGGTTACTCTCCCTGGCCAATTCTGCCTGATTCTGCTCCGCTATATATTTCTCAATTGCTTCTGTCTGCCTGGCATATTTCTCTTTTGCGATCTCTACCACCGGGCGAAGGGAATCTGCCAGCTTTTTCTTGGCCCTCCGGCCGTCATCCGCGTAATCATCCAGAAGATTATAATAACTCAGGACGATATCCATATAGGCACAATAATCCATGATCTCACTGGAGACCACAAGCTTTTTCTGCTTGGGATGGAGAGCGCAGGTAAAGAGTCTGCTTTCCTCCCGGGGTTCATAGAGGCCGGACAGAAGAAGAGCCAGAAAGGTCAGATCATAATTCAAAAGGACCTGGCCTTTGCTTCCCGCAATTTCCTTTAATTTCTGACAGAGTCCGCAGTAGTAACTCTGATAGGTCTTCTGGTCTTTTTCCGCCAGAGACTTCTTATTCGCATTCACATAGCCAAACATTCATTTCGCTTTCTATTTCAAAAATAAGGATCCTCGAATTCAAGAATCAGGACCCTCGAATCTGCCTGGCAGCAGGCAGAGCTTACTCTGCTGATCGATCATTGCTTTCTTTCACAGCCGGTCTTCTCGGTCTGATCTCATCAGCTTCTCTTGACAAAAGTGGTCTGGCACTTGGGACAACGGATCTCAATTTTTCCCTTGCCCCTTGGCACGCGAACCTTCTGACCGCAGGTCGGACAGGCGTAGATCCGAAATGCCCTGTTCTGTCTCCTCTTCTCTGCTCTTTCCTGACTTCTATTGCTTCCAAAACGGATCCTTCGACCTAACTCGGTAAAAAAAGCCCGTGTTTTCCAGCCAATGTCCTTGAAATTCAAAAAGAAGTCACGAATGTGAGAAGTCATCTGTAAAAATTTCTGGTTTTCATAATAACGCTTGGACAAATTCCTTGAGAAGGTCCGAAAGCAGGAATAAAAAAGAAGCAGAAGCGTCACGAAGTAAAGGATCTGACTTCTGGTGATCGCTGTGATAAAAAAGAGAACCAGGCTGGAAATAAGGCTGGTCTTAGCCAGTGCGTCCAATCCGTTCCTTCCCGAAAGCCATCTTTGAAATCTAAAATCCATATTGATCTCTCCTTTCACGATCTTCACAGAGAGTATTTCATTCCATTCCGCTATCTATCTTATTCCAAAAGGCGATTTTTTGCCAGCTACTGCATTTATTGTAAAGGACAGACCGGTTCTGTCAATGGAAGCCGGCTTTATTTAAGAAACATTTTAGAATCCGGTCAGAAAGCGTTCACAAAACGAATCCTTCCATGGTCCATCATCCACAAAAAAAGCCCTCTTTACGCTGGTAAAGAGAGCCGGGGTCTAAAATTCAAAGTAAAAGCAGAACGGTAAGCCGGGTTATGTCATTGGATGATCATCTATCTAGGACGCCTGTTGCCAGACGCCTCAAGCGTCCAACCTGGAACTGGCGGGCCGCGTACGTTCCGTCTTGGACTTGCTTCGGATGAGGTTTACATGGCATTCCCTGTTACCAGGAAATCGGTGGTCTCTTACACCGCCTTTTCACCCTTACCGGCCAAAGCCGGCGGTATATCTCTGTTGCACTGTCTCGGGAGTCGCCTCCGGCGGACGTTATCCGCCATCCTTGCCCTGTGAAGCCCGGACTTTCCTCTCCCGCCCGAAGGCGGCAGCGATCATCTGTCCTGCTTTTACCGAAATTCTATTATACATGAGAGGCAGGCCATCCGACAAGTCTTTTCTTGTGAACCGGGAATCCGGCTTTCCGGTCCCCCAGGCCATCTTCCTTTTTCAGACCGGGAAAACCGACCCTCCGATAAATTCCCTGACCAGAGAAGTATTATTTATGTCTTCCGGCGGAATAGACAGGAAATACTGCAAGAGCTTGATCAGCCGGACCGCTTCCGGAAACACCGGGCTGTCCTCTTCAATGGCATAAAGCTGCGGTAAGGCATAGAGTTTTAGCACTGCCATCTCATAGATCAAGGCAGAATTAAACATGACATCGGCTCCGTCCTGATAAGGGAAAATATTCTTCTCTTCACCGGCACGGACATTGTGCCACATCTTTAAGGTCTCCTCTGCCGAAGTCCCCCGGGTCCTTGCATCTCTTACGATCCGCCGGATCAACCGCCCGTCCGTTGTCGACAGGGGATTATGTTCATCGATTGACAACTGGGTCAGGGCAGAAATATAGACCCGGTATTGATTTTCCCTCGGGATCAGATAAGAGAGTCTGTCATTCAGGCCGTGAATCCCCTCGATTACCATCACATCGCCCTTATTCAGCTCCATAAAACGGCCCCTGTTTTCACTTTTTCCGGTCTTAAAATTGAAAACGGGAAGTTCTACCCGTTCTCCCCGAAGCAAGGCATTCATGTCCTGATTAAATCGTTCAATGTCCAGGCAGTCAATACTCTCCAGATCGATTTCTCCGGTCACGGGATCCCTTGGACAGCGGTCCCGGTCCATATAATAATCATCCAGAGAGAGCGGATGGGGCGAAATCCCCTGGGCCCTCAATTGCGTCGACAGGCGGTAGGAAAAGGAAGTCTTCCCCGAAGAAGAAGGACCTGCGATCATAACAAAGCGTTTTTTTGGATCCTTTGCGATCTGTCGGGCTAAATTTCCGATCCGCTCCTCCATCTGTGCTTCGGACATCAGGATGATATCCCTGGCGCCTCCATGAGAAACGGCATCATTCAAGGCGCCTACTGTCGGGATCCCAAGTTCCTCACTCCAGCCGCCGGAATGGCGCTGGGTGAGATATAGCTTCTGCGACGGATGAAAAGGAGCCACCTTTTTTGCATCCTGATAGGGAAAAAGCAAAACAAAGCCATCCTCATATAATTGAAGATCAAAATAACGCAGAAAGCCGGTCGAAGGAACCATATAGCCATAGAAATAGTCCCTTAAACCGCAGAGATCATAGAGATGAATGGTGGATGCACTGCGGTATTTCAGAAGTTTTTCCTTATTGGGCATCTTGGCCTTTCGAAAAATTTCTCTGGCCTCCCGGGTCGTTGTCGTATATTTCCTGATTGGGAGATCCTGCTTGACAAGATTCCACATCGTTTCTTTCAGCTGATCCAGGAGGGCTTGATCAAGCCCGGTCTTAGCCTCCAACCTGCAAAAGAAGGCCTGATCCAGAGAAAAAAGAACCTGAATATCCGGATTTTCCTCCGGGAGAATGAGATCCATGGCCTTCTGCATAAGAAGAATCATCGATCTCCGATAAGCTCTCCGCCCGTCAGTATCACTTGTGGTGATCATCGTCACGGGATGGTCATTCTCGATCTCTGCCGTAAGTTCATGCAGCCGGTTATCCTGTTTTGCCAGGACAATATCATCCCTGACGTCTTCTTTTGCCAGATCCGCCAGAGACTGATAGACGGACTTCGGCGGAAGCTTGTAAATCTTCTTATCTACCTTAATTTCCATATCCTTGTCACCCCCGTTATTAGCCGAAAAATACAAAATGATCTGACATGTCTCACAGCACTTATATGAAAGCTTCTATCTAAAGCTTCTATTAAAGCTTCTATTAGAATAAAGCTTCTCTTAGAACTTCTCACAGGACCAGAAAAGGCTCCTCCACCGGCATTTTTTTCACGGAAAGATCCGGAAGGCGAAGATGCAAAGCCTCCTCCATATAATCCATGAAAACATGCTCCAGGCCATAATGACCTGCATCCATCACAAAAAGCCCCTGCGTTACTGCATCGATCCCGCTGTGATGATCGATATCACCGGTGATCAGGAGATCTGCCTTGGCATCCAGAGCATTTTGGATCTCACTTTTCCCGGATCCTCCGATCACTGCGATCCTTCGGATAGGCTTTTTCGGATCTCCGAAGATCCGGACATTGGGAAGATCAAACCCTTCTTTCACCTTTCGGCAGATCTCTTCCAAAGTCACTTCCTGATCCAGGTCAGAAAGCGACCCCATCATGGCTTTTTCATCGAGCGGCCGGCAAATAGTTGGATTCCTTCTGCCATCTGAAAGAAAGAGCTCTCCTCTGGAGAATCCAAGCCTTTGGTCAATGGCATCCCGCATCCCATATTTGTCAAAACAGGTATGCATGGCAATATATGCGATATGCTTCTCTGCCAGGCGAAGAATACGCTCGCCGACAAAATCCCTGTCACTTACAGAATCCAAGCCATGGAAAATCAAAGGATGATGGCTTAAGATCACATCCGCCTTCCATTCGACGGCCTGATCGATCACTTCCTTTGTGACATCCACGCAGAGAAGAACTCTGTCCGCCTTCCAGTCCGATCGCCCGACCTGAAGGCCGGAATTGTCCCAGTCTTCCTGATCCGAAAAAGGAGCCAGTTGATCCAGCTCCTGATACAATTCATTTACTGTCATGCTGTTTTCCTATCTCTTAACAAAAAATGATAGAAGGCAAGCTTATCCCTCTACGATCTGAAGAGCCAGATGTAACAGAGCCATGTCTTCCCGAAGTTTTGTAAGCCTCTGCCGGATCCTCTCATCCTTTGGATCCGCTTCTTCCAGAGAATGGGCAATGCCCAGTTGAATCTCCTCTTCATGATGGAGATAGCGGACCAGGGCCGGATCCTTTTTCATGAGAAGGACCGGTCCAAATGTAAAACCAAGTTTTAAGGCAAGAGGCTCCGGCAGACCAAGTCTTCTCCAGAAGGCGGACAGGTCCTTTGCCTTTAAAAAGTCAGATCCCGGTGGAAGCACCTTCATCAGAAAGTAAAACTTTCCTTCCTCTTCTGCGATCATTTCATCGACCAGCCGGTAGCCTTCCCTATGGAGAAACAGTCGGAAATCATAGAGTTCCGACTGGGGCTGGAGAATCAGGACCTTCAGAGAAGAAACGATCTCCTTCTGTTGATCCAGGATTCTCATCATAAGGTTTCCGCCCATGCCGGAAAGCACTGCTGCATCAGCCTCGCCGACTTTCAAGGCAGAAAAGCCATCGGACTGCCGGGTCTCAATCTGTCCGGTCAGGCCGGCTTCCTCAATATGACTTCTGGCCCGCTCCAGGGGGCCAACTCTTAAATCCATGGCTATGGCACTTTTGATCTTCCCGCTCATTACGAGATCAATGGGCAGCCAGCCATGGTCTGTCCCGATGTCGGTCAGGCGAAGTCCTTCCGGGACCATGTCAAAAAGCGCCTGAAGCCGGGGGGACAGGGGATGATAAGTTTCTTTCATTTTCCTTACTCCAGATAATCCTTGAGCTTTCTGGAACGACTGGGATGACGAAGCTTACGCAGTGCCTTGGCCTCGATCTGCCGGATCCTTTCACGTGTGACATTGAATTCCTTGCCGACTTCTTCCAGCGTTCTGGAGCGGCCGTCTTCCAGACCGAAACGAAGGATCAGAACCTTCTGCTCCCGATCGGTCAGGGTTCCTAAAACTTCCTGGAGCTGTTCCTTCAGAAGAGTGAAGGTTGCAGCATCCGCAGGAACCGGTGCATTGTCATCCTGAATAAAGTCTCCGAGATGGGAGTCCTCCTCTTCACCGATCGGAGTCTCCAGGGAAACCGGCTCCTGAGAGATCTTTAAGATCTCACGAACACGGTCCACCGAGATATCCATCTTCTCGGCGATCTCCTCCGGGGTAGGCTCCCGGCCTAATTCCTGGAGCAGCTGCCGAGCCACACGGACCTGTTTATTGATGGTCTCAACCATATGGACAGGGATTCGAATGGTACGTGCCTGATCTGCAATGGCACGGGTGATGGCCTGGCGGATCCACCAGGTTGCATAGGTCGAGAACTTATATCCCTTCCGGTAGTCAAACTTCTCTACCGCCTTGATCAGGCCCAGATTTCCTTCCTGGATCAGATCAAGGAAAAGCATGCCTCTGCCAACATAACGCTTGGCAATCGAAACAACCAGACGGAGGTTGGCCTCTGCCAGACGCTGCTTTGCGGATTCATCGCCAAGTTCCATTCTCTTGGCAAGCTCGATCTCCTCATCTGCTGTAAGAAGGGGAACCTTACCGATCTCCTTTAAATACATACGAACCGGATCCTCTATCGAGATACCATCCGGTACGGACAGATCGAGATTGGCTGTATCGACCTCCTCTTCTTCACTGAGATCAATGTCATCATCATCGACTTCGGCATCATCTTCCCGCATAATATCAATATTATTCTTTTCCAGGAAATCCAGGATCAGATCAAACTGCTCATCCCGAAGCTTTAAGCCCTGAAAATGGGAATTGATCATGGAATAATCCAGGACATTATTGTTCTTCTTGGCATCGG
This sequence comes from Lachnospiraceae bacterium, assembly GCA_029100405.1. Lineage (GTDB taxonomy): Bacteria > Bacillota > Clostridia > Lachnospirales > Lachnospiraceae > Lachnocurva. The sequence goes on from JAQXPG010000067.1 coordinate 13,321, forward strand.
CCAGAAGTTCCTGCAGACGTCTGGACATTTCCTCTTTTCCAGCCTCTTCTACCGTCTTTTCGCTGCCCTGGCTCTTCTTGTCCTTCTCTTTTTCGCCGGTTTTTGCAGACTTTGTCTTCTTGGCAGAAGTCTTAGCTTTCGATTTTGTGCCGGTTTTTGTTTCTGATTTTGTCTTCTTTGTCTCGGCCTTTTCGGTCTTGCCTTCCGACTTTACAGCCTTGCTTTCCGTTTTCTTATCCTCTGCAGCTTTCGAAGTCTTGGTCTTAGCCTTAGCAGCCGGACTCAGGTCTTCTGTCTTCTTTACTTCCTTTGTATTGTCTTCCATACGTTTCCTTTCCTTCAAAGAATGATATATACCTTTTGACACTCTGGTCAAAGAATGTAATGATCTACAATCTATGATTTTTTTTCGTTTCTTACTTCACTCCCGCCGGAGGAGAAAATTCGGTCCGCCGGATCTTCTGGAGCAGATTTTTGTTCTCAATGACCCGAGGAAAACGGGTCGGATCCCTGGGATCCATCTTCTTTTCTTCCTCTTGTATTGCTCTTTCCTTTAATCGAAAGACCGTTTCCTTCAAGGCCTTAGACCAGTCATCCGGAGTCTCCAGAAGATTTTCTCCGGTATGGAAGATCCTGGCCACCTCTGCCTGCTCGTCTTCCAACTCATATCGATTGATCAGGGCAGCCGGATTGTATCCGTTTTCCAGATTCCTGCCTTGATAAATATCTTCCGCCAGATCCCGATGTACTCCCTCTGAAAAATCGGAAGGACTGAGATAAGGGCTGACTTCCTTCAGGACATCCGGATATTCTGCCATCCAGGATAAAAGGAGCCGTTCCGATTCCCGATATCCTTCATTCTTGGAATGCAGACGCTTCTCCCTCCTTTCGATGGGGAGGGGTTTCGGCGCATCTTCCCTCGGCTCAGGATCCTTTCGGACCCCTCTTTTCACTTCGTCGGAAAGCAGCTTTAGAAAGCTCTCCTTAGGCATCTGATAATCCCGGCACAAAACGTCGATATAATTATTCCTCTCGATCTCTTCCGGGAAAGTCCGGATCACCCGATCGGCCATTTCCCTCTGAAAGCCCGTCTTCTGCTGAGGATCTCTCAGATCATAATTTGCCATCATCATACGGATCTCAAAAAGAAAGGCATTCTCCGCTTTCTCGATTCGCTTCTCATATTCCTCGGGGCCAAGCGCTTTTAAGAATTCATCCGGATCCTTGTAAGGCTTCATATTGATGATCCGGCAGGGGATATCCGCTTTGCGGAAGAGTTGAATGGCTCTTAAAGTTGCATCCACGCCGGCCTGATCACTGTCATAGGAAAGCAGGACCGGTTTTCTATAATTCTTCAGGACATCGACATTTTCCTCTGTTAAAGCTGTGCCGAGAGAGGCGATGGTATTATCAAAGCCGCCCTGATGCATGGAAATGACATCCATATATCCCTCACAAAGGATGAATTCCTTCCTTCGGGATCCTCCGGCAATGTGCATACCGTAAAGAGTCCGCCTCTTGTTGAAGATCTCCGTCTCCGGCGAATTCAGATATTTCGGTGTATGCCTGCCCGGGCTTCCCATGATTCGTCCGCCAAAGGCGATCACATGACGCCTGGGATCCATAATGGGAAACATAACCCGGTTCCAGAAGCGGTCCTTAGGTCCGCGGTCATCCTTATAGGTAATTAAGCCGGATGCCTTCAAAAGTTCATCCGGATACTCCTTCTCCTTCAGATATTGATAGAGGCCGTCACTCCGGCTTCCGGAAAATCCCAGACCGAATTTGTTCATGATCTCGGGGCTCAGCTGCCGCCCCTGGAAATACTTCAGACCGACCTGTCCTTCCGGGGAATGGAGGAGGCGGTAGAAATAAGTCGCCGCATCCTTATGTATGAGGAGAAGCTGGTCTCTTCTTGTTTGCCGCTTCCTCTCTTCCCTTGTCATCTCTCTCTGCGGCAGGCTGACGCCGGCCCGATTTGCCAGTTCCTCCACTGCCTCCGGAAAGGACATATTCTCCTTTTCCATAAGAAAAGTGAAGACATTGCCTCCCTTATGACAGCCGAAGCAATAATACATGCCCTTGGAAGGGGTCACCGAAAAGGAGGGTGTTTTCTCCGAATGGAAGGGACAAAGGCCGAAATAAGTCGACCCCCGCCGTTCCAGATGGACATACTGGCCAATTACATCGAGGATGTCATTCTTCTCCCGAACTTCTTCAATTTTTTCTTCCGAATATCTTGGCATTTTTCTCTCGCATCTTTAGAAACCGTCCACCTGCCAGGCCTGTGGCATGAAGAGTTCATTGAATTTGGTAACTGCATATTGATCGGTCATTCCGGAGATATAATCCGCAATCATCCGTTCCTTTGACACCTCGCCCTTTTGGTAGGACTGCATATACTTTTCCGGAATCAGTTCCGGCATGGAATCTGCATTTTCCATATAGAAGTCGAAGAGTCCGTCCAGCATACGGATGGCCTTGACCTCTTCGCCCTTGGCTACCGGATTGGTATAGACCGTGGAAAAAAGGAACTTCCTCAGGTCCAGCAAAGCCTGGTAGATCTCCTCGGACATATGGATGTCCGGTTTGTCATAGCTGTTCACAATAACATCATGGACCAGGGTATTCAGCCGGTCATGGCCATTAAAGCCCAGGGTTTTTCGAATTGCCAGAGGAATAGACTCCTCATCCAGGATCTCCGCCCGGATACTGTCATCGATATCCGCATTCACATAGGCGATCTTATCCGCCAGACGGACCACCTGTCCTTCCGGTGTTTGCGGATGAAGCCCCAGTTCATGATTTCGAATGCCATCCCGGACTTCCCAGGTCAAATTCAGACCCTGCCCGTCTTTTTCCAGTCTCTCGACAATACGAACCGATTGTTCGTTGTGGCGGAAGCCGTCTGTAAGCTTCTGGTTCAAAGCCCGCTCGCCGGCATGGCCGAAGGGTGTATGTCCCAGATCGTGACCTAAGGCAATGGCCTCGGTCAGATCCTCATTCAGACGCAGAGCCTTGACAATGGTTCTGGCGATCTGCGAAACCTCCAGGGTATGGGAAAGGCGGGTCCTGTAATGATCGCCGAGGGGAGTGAGGAAAACCTGAGTCTTATTCTTCAGACGTCGAAATGACTTGCAGTGAAGAATCCGATCCCGGTCTCTCTGAAAGAGGGGGCGAATGTCGCACTGAGCCTCTTCCCTGTCACGGCCCTTGGAATTCTGACTTAAAGTCGCATAAGGACTCAAGGTCTTTGCCTGAATTTCTTCAATCTGTTCCCGAATGGTCATAAGAAATACCTCCTCCCCGGTTCCTGATCGAACCTGATCTGTCACATATTTATTATTCCGTAAAAAATCTAAAAAACCTTTTTTTCAGACGAAGAATTATTGTTTTTATTCTTGTACAATTTTCGTGCCGGTCTAAATTTCTGACATGATTTGATCTTCTATGATAGAATAGTTAGGATTCTAGTTAAAATTCCTGACAAGGAGGCTTGTTTTGGCTGAAATAAAAGAAAAGATTATCCTGACCGGCGACCGTCCGACCGGCAGACTTCATTTGGGACATTATGTCGGATCGCTTCGGAGAAGAGTGGAACTCCAGAATTCCGGAGAGTATGATAAGATCTATATTTTGGTAGCGGATGATCAGGCATTGACGGACAATGCGGATAATCCCGAGAAGATCCGTGACAACATGATCCAGGTCGCCCTGGATTATCTCTCGGTCGGCATCGATCCTGAGATCTCCAATATCTGTGTCCAGTCGCAGATCCCGGCTCTCCACGCCTTGACTTTCTATTATATGAACCTGGTAACAACGGCCCGTCTGTCCCGGAATCCGACCGTAAAATCCGAGATGGCACAGAAGGGCTTCGACAATGAGGGACTACCTGCCGGCTTCTTCACCTATCCGGTTTCGCAGACTGCGGATATCACCGCTTTCAAGGCAACCACCGTACCGGCCGGCGAGGACCAGGAGCCCATGCTGGAACAGGCCAGAGAGATCGTCCGGAAATTCAACCAGATCTATGGCGATGTCCTGGTTGAACCCCAGATCCTTCTTCCGGATGTGAAGGCCCAGCTTCGTCTGCCCGGCATCGACGGCCAGGCGAAAATGAGTAAGTCGCTCGGCAACTGCATCTATCTCTCGGATTCTCCGAAGGAAGTCAAAGAGAAGATCATGAAGCGGACCTATACGGATCCGACCCATCTGAGGATCGAGGATCCGGGCCATATCGAAGGCAATATCGTATTCACTTATCTCGATGCCTTTGCCAATGATGACCTGTTTCAAGAATATCTGCCGGATTATAAGAATCTCGACGAGATGAAAGAGCATTACAAGAGAGGCGGTCTCGGTGATGTAAAATGTAAGAAGTTTTTGATCAAAGTCTTGGAAGAGCTCCTCTCCCCGATCCGTGCACGCCGCGCCGAGTGGGAAAAGCGGATCCCGGATGTCTATGATATCTTAAAAGCCGGAACCGAACGTGCCGTCGAAGAGACCAATCAGACTCTGGCCGAGGTTCGTTCCGCTATGAGGATCGATTATTTCAAAGACAGATCCATCATTGATCAGTGGGAAGAGATCCTGAAGGAATCCAATCAGAAATTATGATAAAAAGAAAAGAAAAGAAAACCGAAGGCAAAAAGGAAAGAAAGCCTCTGACCCGGCGGGCGAAGATTTTCATCATCGTCCTCTTCGCTGCCATTGCCTGTGCTATCCTTACAACCGTTCTGACCATCCATCAGAGCACCGGAGGCAATCTCGAGCTTTTCGGCAAGAAGCTGGATATCAGGGAATCCGAACTTTTCCGGGATGTCGATACCAAGAAGATCACCAAGGCCGAGATCTATATGAATGCCGGTACCCTGAAGGGGCAGACCATCAAATTTACCAAGGAAGACAATGCAGATGAATTGAAAGAGGTCATTCGAACCTTCTTTCGTTCCAAAAACCGTTATGGTTCTGCTGCCTCTACGAATCTTGACAAGAGTAACTACATCTATCAGGTAACCTTTACGGCAGGAGATCAGACCATAAAGTTCTGGTACTACAATAATTACACTCTGAAGATCCAGGGCGGTTATTATTACCAGACCCCTTCCATTGATAATGAAAAATTGAATGATTATCTGGACCGCTATAACGCGAAAGAGCACTATCATTACTTTCCGTAAATGCAGACCAGAAAGAAAAAGGCCCGAGAAACAAGTTACTAGCTGTTTCTCGGGCCTTTCTTCTTCGTTCCGTATTCACAGTAATCAGATCATATGAATGTTTTCTAATTCTTCCACAATGAACCAATCACCGGTTCTTCAACCTCTTATCCAGTTTTACAGCAAGATGGGTTCCAATCGACTGGAAGACCTGGACCATGATGATCAGAAGGATCACGGCGCAGATCATAATCAGATATTTGTAGCGATAATAGCCGTAGTTGATAGCAATCTTACCAAGTCCGCCACCGCCGATGACACCGCTCATGGCGGTATAACCGAGGATGGTCGTAATGGCGATGGTAAAATTCGAGATCAAAGAAGGCACGCTTTCCGGGATCAGAACCTTCCAGATGATCTGAAAGGGTGTGGCTCCCATGCTCTCGGCCGCTTCGATCACGTTCGGATTGACTTCTCTCAAACTGGACTCCACAAGTCTTGCAACAAAAGGGAAGGATGCAATCACCAGTGGAATGATCGAGGGCCCGGTTCCTACAACCGTTCCCATGATCAGCCTTGTCAAAGGCATGACAACGATCATGAGGATCAAAAAGGGAACGGATCGAAGCAGGTTGATCAGGATATTTAAGAAAGACATCAGGCCCTTAGGCAGCGGAGCAATGCCTTTCTTCTCTCCAACGACCAGAAGAACACCAAGGGGAAGACCGATCAGGATGGCAAAAAAAGTCGAAAGAATCGTTGCATAAAAAGTTTCCCAAGTCGCCTGAAGAAACTCCGTTGACAGGATCTCCCAGGTCTCCTGTAAGGATTCTGCTGAAAAAATACCCATTTACTCTACCTCCTCGACTTCAATATCTTTGATTTTTCGGATATAAGCGATGGCCCGGTCTACCGTTTCTTTACTGTCATCGATCCCCAGGATCATGGTTCCATAGGCCTTCTTCCCAATGCTTCTTGTAGAAGCGAAAAGAATGCTGGCCAGGATCCCTTCTTCTTGTGCCATCTGAGCGATCAGAGGCTTACTGGTCGCATAGGCTCCATTATAAACGACACGAATCTTATGCATGGTCTTCGGGAATTCCGCATCCTGGAAGCCATCCGGATAGACCAGTCGTTTTGCCGCATCGGACTTGGGCTGGGAGAAGACTTCCGTTACATTGCCCTCTTCCACGACCGAACCATGATCCAGGATAGCCACCCGGTTACAGATCTCTTCGACGACATTCATCTGATGGGTAATGATGATCACGGTCAGTCCCATCTTGTCGTGGATGTCCCGGATCAGTTCCAGAATAGCATGGGTGGTCTTGGGATCCAGGGCCGAGGTTGCCTCATCGCAGAGGAGGACTTTAGGGTTCGTAGCCAAAGCTCTTGCAATTGCAATTCGCTGCTGCTGTCCACCGGAAAGCTGGGCCGGGTATACATTTGCCTTGTCCGGAAGGCCTACCAGTTCCAAAAGCTCCCTGGCCTTCTTCTCAGCCTTGTCCTTGGGCGTCCCGGAAAGTTCCAGAGGAAAGCAGATATTCTTTAAACAGGTCCTCTGCATGAGGAGATTAAAGCTCTGGAAAATCATGGTGATGTTGCGGCGCTTCTCGCGAAGCTCAGCGGGACTGAGCTTTGTCATATCCACACCGTCCACAAGCACGGCTCCGTCGGTCGGGCTCTCCAGCATGTTGATGCAGCGGACCAAAGTCGACTTCCCGGCTCCGCTCATGCCGATGATTCCGTAGATATCGCCGTCATTCACGGTCAGACTGATGTCTTTCAAGGCATCGACAGCCCCGTCTCCTGTCATAAAAGTTTTATTCAGATGATCTAACTGAATCATAGTTTACTCCTGATACTCCGGAAGGCGATGAATCGTCTTCCCTGTTTTTACACGACTTTTTTATTATACTCCTATATCCCAATAGAAAAAAAGCCACAAACAGAAGGTTTTCCGTTTCCGCAAAAATCCTTCTGTCTGTGGCCTTTCCTTCTGATTGGAATTTTGGAATCTGTTATTTCTGAATTTGGGACTTGGTCTTTATTTCTTCAGATCATCCAGAGATTTCGACTTACCGCCGTAGATTCCCATCGGCTCTACATGGATGGTGGCTACAGAAACAACCTTTGTGCCATTTTCCTTATTGAAGTCATCGAGATAAGGCTTGTGCTGGAAGTAATTGGCATAGATCTCGCCGGAATCAACGACCTTGTTGGGCTGAACGTAATCCGTGAACTCTTTGACATCCAGCTTGATATTCTTTTCTGCCAGGATCTTGGCAGCTTCCTTCAGGATCTCTGCATGAGGAGTCGGAGAAGCAGCAACTGTGATGGTCGTTCCTGCCAGGCTGTCATAATCAACGGAATCATCAAAGCCATTGCCCGGGTTATCAACGGTAGAAACGATGGCTCCATTATATTTCTTATTAATGTAGTCCTGAACCTGCTTGCTTTCCAGCGCCGCAACCAGAGCCTTGGTCTCCGGCTTGTCTTCGTTTCCGCTCTTTACGGCGATGATATTGCCATAAGCGGAGGAAGATCCCTCATGAGCCAGGGCATCCTTGGGATTTAACTTGGCATCCAGTGCATAGTTGGAATTAATGACTGCGTAATTCACGTCCTTTAAGACATTGGGGACCTGAGCTGCCTCAACTTCCTTGAAGTCAACCTTGTAAGGATTCTCCTTGATATCCTTTACGGTTGCAGTAATCCCTGCATTATCCTTTAATTTGATGATGCCCTGTTCCTGAAGAAGCAGAAGGGCTCTGGCTTCGTTCGTTGTATCATTTGGAACAGCGATCGTTACTTTTTTGCTGCTGCCACAGCCGGCAAGAAGGCCAACTGCCGTAATCGCGGTAAGAAGTAAAGCTAAAATCCTTTTTTTCATAATCGATCCTCACTTTCTGTCCGGATCTCTCGATCCGTCATCACTTTTTCCTATGGAATTCGTCAGTTCTTTTGTACAATCGATATCCTATACGATTGTGTCTATTATGTAAACTACAAAAGATTTATTTCCAGATATAGGAAAAAGCTATAGCTATTTTTCAGATTCTACAAAAAGGACCAGGCCATGCTTTCTCGCGGCAGCCCTTGCTGCCTCTTTTTGACTTTCCGGAACATCGATATAATAAATGTCACGATCGATGGCATGTCCTGCCCCGAAATCCCGGGGATCGACCATGCCGCCGATGCCATTGATCCCGATCGAATCGGCAAGATAGTGGCCGCTTCGGACATGACGGATGCCCTCTTCCTTCAAAGCCTTCCTGATTTTCTGCCAGCTTTCTTTATCCTTCTTTTGATAGATCGTAACCTTCTTTTCTTTGAACATTTCTGTCTCCCTTCTTCACCAGAAGTTCCTGGATCAGCCGGCTGACACCGCCTGCAAGCTGGTCTACCTTTTCAATACGGACAAAATCACTGCCATAGATCCGCTTTACATTTTTCACATAGAGATTGGGGCCGGTATAGATCGCGCCCAGAGTCAGGCCCTGCCTTCGAAGCTCTTTGACCGCATTTTCTGTATCCTGGACCCCTTCCTCGTTTCCATAGCTGTGCCGGAAAATATCCTTGCCCTCCGCCGGGATCATGGTCGAGTCCGCCGGATTGGCATCCGTCATAATCAGAAGAAGATGCCATTTCCCATCCTTTTCTGCTGCGTTCCTTATCAGTCGTCCGGTCAGGGCCAGGGCCAGGCCATCCCGATTCCAGCCTGCTGCCGCATAAGAGAAGATTCCCGTTCGGTCCGGGCTGTCATAGTCCTTCAGAATCTGCACCACAGTAAAGCCACGCAGGGAATGAAAGTCCAGGATCCGGGACTCGACATGGATCCGGTTCAGGCTCTCGGCGATCACATAAGCCTGGGCGGCAATGCTTTCCTGATAGGGACTCCGTGAAGCCGATGCATCCAGAAGGAGGTCGACCGTCAGAGAATTCTCCACCTCGTCACCCGGCCGGTAAAAAACCTCCGGATCCCGCAATACCGGCATACGAAAAGTCTTCCTTGGATCCAGACGGCCGGCCCGCCCCAGGATCGGCAAGGGTTCAAAAAAACTCGAAAGAACCGTCTCAAGTTCTGCGGAAAGTTTCTTCACACTGGCTTCGATCCCAAGAAGATTTTTCTGATAAAAGGCCTGGTTCCTTTTGGCCTGCTCTAAGACCTCCTGATCGACCAGCTCCTTTTCGGATAAATGCAGACCGGCTTTTTCCTCTCCTCCTCCTCTGCAATAAACGCTTGAGTCGAAGGCGGATAATCCCGGATCCGTCTTGTTTTGGTCTGCATTTGTAAGCCATAGACTGCAATATTGGTGGGGCCCTTTACAGAGATCATTTTCCATAAGCTTTCTCTCCCTGGGGGATAAGATGCAGGGGCCAAAGCAGCTTTCGATATAGGCCTGGTCGGCCTCACTCTTCTCTGAAATATGGCGGCCTTTTGCGCCAAGAAGGGAAGACTCCCGCTCTTCGCTGCCCCCGGAGGAAAGGTCCTGCCTCTGCAAGAGGGAATCGATATGGTGCGTTTCCCTATGAAGCATGCGTTCCAGGAGGTCTTTCATCGGCCCGGTCGCCTGAAAACCGTGCTCCAGATTCATCCGGTAGTCCGAAAAATGAAAGGCCAAAAAGAGGATCTCTTTTAAGCGGAGGATGAGATCATCGCTAGTAGGGCAAAAAGCCTCCTCCCCCATCTGTTCTATCAGAGAACAGACCTTTTTCTCATGGGAAGAAAGCCTGGGCTTTGGCCCACCGGCTACGCTCGACCAATGGTATTTCTGCAGATCTAAAACCAAAGGATCCTTCATCATCATTTGCTGACGGGACAGGCGGGCATCCTCATTCAGATATCCATCCGCATATTCACGCCGCAGGGAAGAAAGGACCGGCCGATGGGGCAGCTCTTTTGCATAGAGATAACTTTCTAAAGCCAGCCAGACCAGAGCATCGAAGTCTTCCGCTTTCTTCGCTGTCTGATAAGAGAGAAAAAAGCCGTTTAAGGCATCCCTATCCAGCCACTTCTGGGAGAGACCGATCATAAGATTCATATAATAGTCGGCCTGATCCTTCCGGACAGCCAAAAAAGGCGGCTCGAGATCATAATCCCCCGCAGCCGCCCATACAATATTTAGCGCTCTTCTCTCGCCTGCACTGAAATGTCGATTCCAAAGATCACTTTCCTGCATGTTCGAAGAAAACCTCCTTCGAAGTCAAATCCCCCGGGATCCGTCCCTTGATGACATCCCGGATGACCGTTTCCTCATAAGGATCGAATGTTTTGTCCACGATGGTCATTTCCAGAGCCTCCCCTGTGGTCAGTCCCCTCCTCACAAGATTCAGGCTGTCGAGAAGGCCTCTCAGATCCACCGAGCGCTCGCTGACTTCCGCATTTTCCGCTTTTTTCTGAAGTTCAAAAAAGAGTTCCATGAACTGACTCTTGATATCTGAATTCAGATCCGGAAAAGACTTTGTCAAGAGCCGATCCAGATCCTCCGGCCGGATCAGAGGCATCTTTAAGACAGCAAAACGGGACACCAGAGCTTCATTCAGCTCTCTGGTCCCGGCATAGCCGTAATTCATGGTTCCGATAAAACGTGCTGCCGGATGCACTCGGATTCGATCATAGCCCGGCACATCGATGATGCGGCGAAAATCCAGCGTTGAGTGAAGCACAGCCAGGGCTTCATTTTTCGCCATATTGACTTCATCCAAAACCGCAAAACCGCCGAGATTCGCGCTTTCATAAATAGGCCCCGGCCGGAAGACGACCCGCTCACCATCATAAGTATCCGTACCGATCAAATAAGCGGCATCGACATTGGAATGGAAACTGACATTCCACTGAGGCCTGCCGAAAAGATAAGTCAGGCAATCCGCCAGGACATTCTTTCCTGTTGCCTTCGGTCCTGTCAAAAGGAGGTTGCTGCCCGAAAGCAGGGCTGCCACAGCCCGATTCCAAACCTCTTTCCCATAATAAATGTAAACCGGCTCCGGGATCCTCTCCGAAAGCTTTTCCTGTCCGCCGGCGAGATCCGCATCATATTTCTGATGAAATTCCTTCAGTCCTTCCATTAAAGGATCTGAAAGGCCGGCTTCTTCTGCCATCTCTAACCAGGTCATACCGCACCTCTGATCTAAATTTACTGATAATCACTCACCAGAAAGAGAGGCTTTACGACAACAACTTCATCATATTCCTTCTGGCTGACTTGAACCGAAGCATTCAAGGCTTTCAGATCTTCCTTCACAAGTTCCAATGCTTCATCACATGTCTCGCAGCGCCCCATGCGAATGGCCCGGATCATGCGCTCGATCACAATGGGATGGGCATATTGTGCCGGAAGCGGAAAATGAGGGATCTTCTGAATGAAGTTCTCGCTGTCCGCCCGGGCCTCTTCCCACTCTCTGGCCGCCGCCTTATTATTTCTTGTTCTGGTCGGGAGAATTCCCGTCGCCATGATGGTAAAGAGGAAGGCGATACCGAAGAGGACGAAATAGAGAGCAACTGCGCTATGTTTTAAGAAAAGGAAAATGCCAGCAATCATTGCAACAACAGCCATGGAACAAACGACCCCTGCCAGGATCTTATAGGTCGGACTGATACCCTCCAGCACCCTCTTCTGCTTGGCAGCAGAGGCCAGATGGTTATAGATCGCCGGTTTCTTCTTCAATTCTTCTTCATATCTTCTGAGATCTCGGATGGACTTTTCTGCGGTATCCGAAAGATTGGTCTTATATTTCCGCTCCTCTTCCAGAGCCTCCCGCTTCATAGCCTGCTCTTCCTTGATGCTATGGGTCGGGATCTCAGGATGGTTCTTCTCCATCTGGGACAGAAGGATGTCCACATTCTGCTCATATTTGAAGTTACATTGATATTCCCGGCCGTTTCTTAATTTTACCATGAGATAGGCCATAGAGCCGAAAACTCCCTTGCCGGAAAAGCCGCCCTTACTCATGGCAACCCTCTTCCAAACTCTCGCAATGTCCTCGTATCTCGCATAATAACGCCGGTCAATAAAGAAGCTATTGAAATACAGGGCCTGATTGCCAAGACCACAAGGGCCGATTTTCACGGATGTCTTCTTATCCAATTTCAATTCATCGTCTGTCAGAGGATGGGTGCCGGTTAAGACAGGTTTCAAAATCATTTCGTTCCTCCTAATCTATCCTTAGTACAATCATAGCACTTCTTTGGAAAGCTATGTAAAAGCTATGATTTAAAAATAGCGGAAGGCAGTGGGCCCTCCGCTATTTGCCGGCGCTTAAGAATTCTTTCTTATGCTGTCTTCCTGGTTCTTGCCGTTGTAAGGAAGATGATCAGGCATACCAGTGCGAAAATCAATCCGACCGGATATGCAACAGCGGTATTCAGACGCAGAGCCTTGATCATGCCCAGGCACTCAGGTGCCATGACGAAGTAGGTGCAGGTAACGGCTGACATAAATACTGCAGGGATCGCAGCAACCCAGTAGTTTTTCTTTTCCTGAGCCAGGAAGGCTGCGCCACACCAGAGAACCAGCATAGCCAGTGTCTGGTTGGACCAGGAGAAATATCTCCAGATCACGGTATAGTCCAGAAGGCCGAAGGCCTGACCGAAACCAAGGAAGCAGCCGACTGCGAAGCAGGGGATGCAAAGTTTCAGACGGTTGACAAAACTCTTCTGATCCAGACCGATCCAGTCAGACAGAGTCAGACGGGCAGAACGGAAGGCGGTATCGCCGGAAGTGATCGGGCAGACAACAACACCGATCATTGCAAGGACAACACCTACGGTGCCCATGGTCTTGATGCAGACATCATAGATGGCTGCGGGCTGGCCCTTTGTAAGGACTTCTGCAAGTCCGGTATTGAGACCACCGGTGACCTTATAGAGTGCACATCCTGCGGATGCCCAGATCAGAGCGATGATACCTTCGGCAACCATTGCACCGTAGAATACGAAGTGGCCCTGTTTCTCGCTCTTCAGGCAGCGGGCCATCAGAGGAGACTGTGTGGAATGGAATCCGGAACATGCGCCGCAGGCAACGGTGATGAACATGAAGGACCAGATCGGTGTATGAGACGGATGCATGTTGTAGAAATGACTCCAGAGTTCCGGAATCTGATAACCATGTGCCGGCAGGCCAAAGGCAACACCGATTGCCATAATGATAAGACAGATACCGAAAATCGGATAGATTTTACCAATGATCTTATCAATAGAAATAAAGGTTGCGATGAAGTAATAAGCGAAAATAATCACAAGCCAGGTGACTGTCGAAGCGAAAATTCCGCCGTTTCCGACATGCTTCGGATCGATCAGCTCGACCAGAAGTCCCGCAGGTCCAACCGCAAATACGGTACCAACCATGATCAGGAGAATGACGGAGAAGAAACGCATGATCCACTGCATGACCTTACCGAGATAAATACCGGTAACCTCGGCAATGGAATCACCATTGTTCCGTTCTGAAAGCATTCCGGAGAAGTAATCGTGAACGCCTCCTGCAAAAATCGTACCGAATGTGATCCAAAGGAAAACAACCGGTCCCCAGAGGGCGCCTTGCAGTGCACCGAAGATAGGTCCAAGACCTGCGATGTTCAACAATTGAACAAGGAACATCTTCCATTCCGGCATTACGACATAATCAACACCATCGTTGATCTTGACTGCCGGAGTTTCTCGATCATCGGGACCGAAGGTCTTCTCTACAAGCTTACCGTATGTGAAGTAACCCCCGATCAGGATAAGGAGACAAATCAAAAAACTAACCATTTCCCAATACTCCTTCCCATATAAAAGAATTGTAACATTTTCACAAAGGATATCCTTTGCTTCCCTACTGTTTTATTGTAATTCACCAATAATTCGATTGCAATATGTAATTCATTTCATCTTGTATGTGTTTCTGTACAATGAGCGATTTTACATCCAATCCAGTTATGACATTGAATTTATTTCA
>JAQXPG010000068.1 GCA_029100405.1 Lachnospiraceae bacterium
AACTCCGTCAAAACAGGTAAAAAAATACTATCAGCTGTTCAATGAAAAAGTTCCAGCGCATCTGAAACTTACCGAGTTCAAGTTAAAGGTTTTAGGATTGAAAATGTAGTGTTACTTTTGTCATCATCTAAGGATTAACAATTAAGGTTGTGATGCGTAAGCATCTCAGCGAAGTCATGATAGTTTATCACGTACACGGTGAAGTCTTTCCGGCAGAGTTCATCAGCCAGACCTGAGAACATCACATCGGTTTCGCCGGGGATTCCGTAGATCAGGCAGTTTGGATTATATCCGAGGATAGGGCGGCCAGATTTGTATTCGTTCAGTCTTTCCGCGTTATCTCCATCAATGTAATCCTCATCAAATTCGCCAAGTCTGTGATGATATGGATAGCTTGGGATGCAGGCATTTTCAATACGCTTGTTTATTTTGTCGTTTACGAGTGCTTCATGGGCTTCCTGCACATGGAACAGAATTTCATCGTAAAATTCGGGATGCTCTTCAGATACGGAGAGCAGTACATTTGACAGATAGCTGTTTTTGAAGTCTTGCAGAATATCTGTCATCTCGTTAAAATACTTGTTTTCATTTAGATCGTTGGTTTCTGTAGACATAAATTACTTTCTTCTTTCCAATTGAATTTTTTACCTTTGTTGCCGTTATGATCCGTGATGACCTTGCTTCCGAAGACATCAATAGCAATAGATATCCATTCCTTGATACCACGACGCCTTCTGTGGTGCTTCTGGCGGATAGGTGTACGGTCGGATGTCCTTCCATATCTGGCTCTGACGAATGCGGGAAGGTTGCGTTTCCCGAGTAAGATTGGATGACCAGGATCCCCGTTCAGCACAAGGAATAGAGTATTCTCGAGATCAACCACATGTCCTTCAGCGCCTGAATGGATGCTGCTTACACGGTACACATAGCCATGATAGTAGACGCTGCCATCGCGAGTAACCTTGACGGTGTTATTCTCAAGGAATGGAAGATCAGGAAGCGGAGAAAGGCCTTCTGACTTAAGGCGTTCAGATGGTTTTTCTCCAGTTGTTCCGTGGATGCGGTCGTTGGCATTTTTACACCAGAGCTGACCTTCTTTATTAAGGTCGTCGAGATCAATTCCGGTTTTCCAGAAAAATGATTGATTACCTTTGGAGAAATCCTGAGGCTAGAATCATGATCGAAGATATGATGAAAAGTGAAAAATGAAAAGTGATTTTTTAGCCGGAGTTCAACGCCCCGGCGGTTAGTATTTACTTCTCAGTTTTTCGCAGATTTTTATGTCAGCGAATTCGTGAAAGTACATGGTATCGGAATCTTCATTTCGAAGATCATGGATGAGCCTGCCGACCACGATTGGGGTTTCAGGAACAATGATATCGATGAGCTTTTGACATGTGCTGATCCAGAATCCATTGAAACCACTTCCGGACAGGGAACTCCGTAATCAGAAATGCTTCGTTGACAGTGAGATAGTAATCATACATGCAGCACCTCCTGTATTTTCATTGTGAGGGGAACTGTATTTACTGTAGCAAATTCATGATAACAGACAAACAACTATTTTGTCAACATGTATTTACAAAATAGATATATTATGCTATCATGTTATTCAGTAGAATTGACGGTCTCTGATTCGGAGGATATTTATACATGTTGAAGATATACTTTGGTTACGATGAAAACGCCGTCCTGAGCGTGGACACGTATTTTAATAACACTTACGAGGACGAGTGGTTTGATGATGCGTTTGTTAAGAAAATCGTAAAAGTAGTTGATGATTCAGAAGTACGCGATCGACAGCTTATTGTTTCACCGGTTTTAGGACAGATTCCGCCGGAAAGACTTTCAGGAGGGGCAAAAGCACTCATCCTTCTCTATGAAACGAATAATTTCTATACTGATTTAATCGTCTGCGGCAGTAATTGTGAAGATCTGCTGCTTGATATTGGAGAGAAAAAGGATATCAGATGCTCGTTGAGCGGCTACGATCTGTCTCTTGAAAGCCTGGGAACGGGAGACCATCTTACGCCAGTCGAGTGTGAAAATGATGGCACATTGCTTCATACTCATAAGGAGTTTGTCATGAAGATGTTATCGATCATGGGAGGCACTGATGAAGGGTAAGCATATAGTCAGCATTACTTCCAGACGGGCAGAATACAGGCTCGAGCTTGAGAGAAAAATTACAGTCATCAAGGGAAAAAGCGGCACCGGCAAAAGCTCTGTGATCCGCCTTGTTTCGGACTATCTGGAACTTGGCAAAGATTCCGGAATAAAGGTTACCGTAAGTTCATCGACGAGGCTTCTTGTACTGACGAACTCATCAGATTGGGACACGGTTATGCCATCACTTCGTAATACGATCATATTTTTTGATGAGGACGTAAGGTACATATATACTGAAGCATTCCAGAAGGCACTTTGGACGGCTGACTGCTATGCTGTTATTATATCGAGAAGTGGACAGTTCACAGGTCTTCCCTTTGCTGTTTCAAGCATTTACGAACTTGTAACGGAAAGGAATGGAAAGAATACAATTACTTCAATGTATCATCTATACGAAGAAAAGCATAAGCGAAATGATTTCGACCTGGTTGTGACGGAAGATTCCAATTCCGGATACGAAATGGCAAAGTATGCCTTTGACTCGGAGAAGATGAGAGTTATTTCCGCGGGAGGAAATGCTTCTGTTTATAGAACCCTAATGAAGAACGGAGGGGAAAATGACCAGATTTGCGTGGATGTCGACGGAGCGGCATTCGGTCCATATATAGAACCGGTTCTAAAGTTTGCGGAGCTGCAAGGTACAATCTCGGTTTCAGCACCGGAATCATTCGAGTTCATTCTTCTGCATTTGGATTCGGTAATGAAGCATTTGTCTCTGGATCATGGTGAACTCTCAAGGACATACGATTTTTGCGACAGCAAGGATTTTATTACCTGGGAGAGATATTACGAAAATCTTTTGAACGAGATTACTACGGAGCATTTGGGATTTTCATATGGAAAGAGCAAACTAAATCCATATTTCCTGAATGGACGATGCGCTGAATTGTTTATAGAGCAGATTTGTAAGTCTTTTATAAAGCGCAGAGAATAGACATAAGCGTCCTGCAACAGGGATGCTTTTTTAGTATCCCAAGATGATGTGAAGAAGAGAAGGAGTATCAATTTGAGCAGGACGACAGAAGACCCGATTGTTATTCGGATTATAGAATTAATGGCCGCGCAGCATATCACGCAGAGGACATTGACAGCTGAACTGGGACTTACGAATGCGGCATTCACGAAGTGGAAGAATGGCGAGAACAGATCATATCTTAAATACATGGACCAACTCAGCAAGATTCTGAATGTATCGGTAGAATATCTGATGTATGGAGATAAAGATTCGGACGGAAGTGATTCTGCCACAAGCAGAGAGCACCTGATCAAAGCTATTGAAGGGCTGACAGAACCAGAGAGACAGTACTTCCTGGAAATGATAAAGGGATATAAAAAGTTGAAATGATGAGTCGACAGGCTCTATTTTTTGCAGGTTTTTAGCTTGTGTCACCGTATTCTATCTGCGAAAAATACCTGCTTCAAGTGCGGGATT
>JAQXPG010000069.1 GCA_029100405.1 Lachnospiraceae bacterium
AAAATTCCGATAGTCGATCAAGTCTTTGACTATCGGAATTTTACCAATGCATTTGTATTACGATAATTCGTCCCATATTTCAGCCGAAACTATCGCATTTTGGAAATTTGATCTGTATTACGATATTCGTCCATAAAGAAATGCTTTAGAATATCGTAATTTGTAAACCGGGGCTGTATTTCGATATTTGCACAGGATTCCCCAATAAAAGGGAAGAGCCCCTCAGCTTTC
This sequence comes from Lachnospiraceae bacterium, assembly GCA_029100405.1. Taxonomy (GTDB): domain Bacteria; phylum Bacillota; class Clostridia; order Lachnospirales; family Lachnospiraceae; genus Lachnocurva. Next base: position 232 of record JAQXPG010000069.1, read on the forward strand.
CGGTCTTCCCATGAAAGGGAAGCCTCCCCTCAGTTTTCCGGCTACCCAGGAAAGGGAAAAGTCCCTCAGTTTTCCGGTCTTCCCAGGAAAATATAGGGCGTGGCCTGATAGACATAATAGTTCAGCCAGTTGGTATAAAGCGTATTTGCATGGCCTCTCCATTGCATGACCGGTCTCTGGGCCGGGTCATCATTCGGATAATAATTGACCGGGAGGGAGATCTCGATTCCCTTGTCCAGATCTCTCTTATATTCCTTATCCAGGGTCATGCGGTCATATTCGGGATGTCCCATGACAAAGATCTGACTGCCATCGGCATTCATGACAAGAAAAGTTCCTGCTTCCACGGATTCCGCCAGGGTGATGAGATTCGGGTTGGCCGAGATCTCCGATGCCGGGCTTTCCGTATAACGGGAATGCGGCGCCATGAAATAATCATCAAAACCGCGCACCAAAGGGACTCTCCGATGGAAGACCTTATGCGCATAGACACCGAACAATTTCTTTGGAAGCTCTCTCTTACTAATGCCATAGTGATAATAGAGACCGGCCTGGGCTCCCCAGCAGAGATGAAGAGTTGATGTCACATGGCTTTTCGACCATTTCATGATATAGGTCATCTCCGGCCAGTAATCCACTTCTTCAAACTCCATCTTTTCGATCGGCGCACCTGTGATAATGAGACCGTCAAAGTACTGGTCCTCGACATCATAAATGGTCTGATAAAACTGGTTCAGATGGCTCTTTGTCGTATTCTTTGAGATATGGCTCTTAATAGCCAGGAAAGTCACATTGACCTGGAGGGGGGTATTGGACAGCATTCGTAAGAGATGAAGTTCCGTATCTTCCTTCAAAGGCATGAGATTTAAGATCGCAATATTCAGAGGACGGATATCCTGATGGGTAGACCGTTCCTCATCCATAACGAAAATATTCTCCTGTTCCAGGATTGCCTTTGCCGGCAGATCCCCTCTGGTACAAATAGGCATTACTGTCACCTCAATCTAACTCTTGCTAAATACTCAGGCATTTTTACTGCAGCATCCTTTGATAAGCTTCATTCCTTTAGTAGTCCGAAATTGCAAACTACTCAGGCATTTCTACTACAGTATTTCTACTACAGCATTTTACTACAGCATTTTACTGCAGCCTTTTACTGCAGCATCCTCCTGAGATCCTCTTCCGACAGCACCGGGATCCCCAGGCTATTCGCCTTATCCAGTTTGGACCCTGCCGCTTCACCGGCCAGGAGATAATCCGTTTTCTTGGAAACCGACCCTGTCACCTTACCACCGTGGGCCTGGATCAGATCCGCGGCTTCCGTCCGTTTCAAAGTCGGAAGAGTTCCCGTGATCACGAATGTCTTGCCGGAAAGTTCATTGCCGGAAGGTTCTTCTTTTTTCCGGTCTAAATTCAGACCATAATCCTGAAAACGCCTGATCAATTCCCGGTTACTCTCTTCATCGAAATAGGTCCGGATGCAGTCGGCTGTGACTTCTCCGATGTCCGGAACCTGCCGGATCTCCTCTGTCGAAGCATCCATGAGACGGGGAATGCTGCCGAAGGAGTCCAAAATCGTCCGGGCAGCAGTCTTTCCGACATTTGGGATGCCGAGGCCTGAAAGAAGCTGATAGCCGTCGCGCTGCTTGGATCCCTCGATCTCAGCAAGTAGCTTGTCGGTATTCTTTTCCTTGCCGACAAGGCCGGACCGGATCATGGCATCCCTGTGATCCTTCAAGGTATAGATGTCAGCCAGATTCTTCAGATAGCCGGCATCGCAAAGTTTCTGCACGGCCATCTCACCGAAACCGTGTATATCCATGGCATCGCGGCCGGTAAAGTAAATGATATGGCGGACCAGCTGGGCCGGACAGGAAGGATTGATGCAGACGATATTGGCCGTTCCCGGCTCACGGATGGTTTTCGCTCCGCAGACCGGACAGTGGTCCGGGATCCGGAAAGTCTCGACACCCTCAGGCCTCTTTTCATGCAAAACGGTACGGATCTTCGGAATGATCTCGCCGGATTTATAGACCGTGACATGGTCGCCGATCCCGATGCCCATGCTATTGATGAAATCCTGATTGTGTAGGGTTGCCCGGCTGACCGTCGTCCCGCAGAGTGGAATGGGATCGAAAACCGCTGTCGGATTGATCCGGCCGGTCCGGCCCACGGTAAGCTCGATGTCCCGAATCACGGTCTCCTTCTCTTCCGGCGGATACTTATAGGCAATTGCCCAGGAAGAAACTTTGTCCGTATGGCCGAAGATCCGGCGGTCGGCATAAGAATTCAGCTTGATGACCGCGCCGTCGATGTCATAAGGCAGGCTGCCCCGGCTCTCCCCAATCTTCTGAATGGCTTCCCAGCACTCCTCTGCAGTATGACAGATCCGATAATCCGGAATGACGCGAACGCCCTGTCCCCTGATATACTCATAGAAATCGGTATGCCGTTCAAATTTCCTGCCTCTAATGTCCTGGAGGTTGAAGATGAACATGGACAGACCCCGCTTCTTCACAATCGAGGCATCCAGCTGGCGAAGCGTTCCCGCCGCACAGTTTCGCGGATTGGCAAAAGTCTTCTGCCCCTGCTCCTCCTGCTCGGCGTTGACCCGGGCGAAAGCTTCTCTGGTCATATAGACTTCTCCACGGATCTCCAGATATTCCGGGGCATCTGAAAGGGACTTTTTCACATCCCCTATCACCAGCGCATTGGCTGTGACATCCTCTCCGAAATTCAGACCGTCTCCGCGGGTTTCCGCCAGAGCCAGCTTTCCATTTTCATAGCGAAGAGTCATGGAGAGGCCGTCAATCTTCTGCTCGACGACAAATTCCGGATGATCCAGCTTTTCCTGCATGGATCTGACCCAGCTTTTTACTTCGTCAAAACTGAAAATATCATCAAGAGAAAGCATGGGCACATTGTGCCGGACCTTAACGCCGGCCTCTCTCTTGGTCGTTCCGCCCACATGCTGAGTCGGCGAATCCGGTGAAGCAAATTCCGGATGGGAAGCCTCCAGATCCAGGAGGCGCTTCATCATCATGTCATATTCATAATCCGATATCTCCGGGGCATCCTGATTGTAATAACGGTCATTATGATATTCTATGGTCTTTCTCAGATCTTCAATTTCTTTTCTGATATCCTGCTCTGACATAGCATGTCTCCCCGACATCGTCTATTACTCGTGTTTACTATAGCTGTCCCCATGGTGACTGCGGGAAGAATAGCTTCCGGACTGATAATTGCGACGGTCACTTCCGCTATGGTCACCAAAGGAAGGTCTCTGACTGTTTTCATTACGGTCTCCATTGGATCGGCGGCCGTAACTTCTCTCTCCATAGGATCTGTTTCCATAGGAACGATCTCCGGAAGATCTGTCGCCATAGCTCCTATGTTCACTACTTCCGTTTCGATCTCTGTAAGACTTTCTCTCCCCGAAGGATCTGCCTTCCGAGCGATCCCCGTAAGACTTTCTATCCCCGTAGGATCTGCCTTCCGAACGATCCCCGTAAGACTTTCTATCCCCATAGGATCTGCCTTCCGAGCGATCCCCGTAAGACTTTCTCTCCCCGTAGGATCTGCCTTCCGAACGATCCCCGTAAGGCCTTCTCTCCCCGTAGGATCTGCCTTCCGGGCGATCCCCGTAAGACTTTCTCTCTCCATAATAGGATCTGCCTTCCGAACGATCCCCATAAGGCTTTTTGCCAAAGGATCTGTTTCCAAAGGATTTCTTAGAGAAAGACTTCCTGGGTCTCGGACCGGATATGGGATCGCTATAGGAATTCTTCAAGCTCTCGATCAGGTCCTTCTTTTCTTCCTCCGTAAGTTCCCGATAGGCACCTTCCTCCAGATCCGCAATTTTCAAATTCATGATCCGGATGCGGCAGAGATCCTTGACCTTCATGCCCAGAGTCTCACACATACGGCGGATCTGCCGGTTCAGGCCCTGTGTCAAAACGATATGGAAGGTATCATAGCTGGTTTTCCAGCACTTGCAGGGGCGTGTCTTGACCCGAAGCTCGGTGAGATAGACACCGCGCTGCATACGATTTAAGAAATCTTCGGTCACTTCACCGTCGATTTTTACCACATATTCTTTCTCATGGTAATTTCCGGCACGGTTTAACTTGTTCACGAGATCCCCCTGGTTGGTAAGAAGGATGAGACCACGGGAATCCTTGTCCAGGCGGCCGACCGGATAGATACGAACCGGATAATTCAGATAATCGACAATGTTATTCTTTTCCTTCTTCTCGGCTGTGCAGACGATTCCGCGCGGCTTATTCAGGAGAAGAAGGACCTCCGGTTCCTTATGTAAGACAACTTCCTCGCGGAAGATGACCGTCTCTCCCTCCTGCACCCGGTCACCGAGCACCGCCTTCCGGCCGTCGATCATGACCTCGCCGGCCTCGATGGCCTGATCTGCCTCTCTCCTGGAACAAATGCCAGCCTCGCTCAAATACTTATTCAGCCGGGTACCGCTTCTCTTTTCTTCTTCCATTTTTCTCTCCTTTGTCATCTCCTGCTTTCTCAAGCAGGCCCTGCAGCAACATTTGAAATCATCATAAATCTTTTGTTTCCAAAACGAAACACTTCCAGCGAAAACTTTTTCGAATATTCATGCATCCTTAGGAAAAAAAGCTGTGAACGTACGGGAACTCCCGATATTCACAGCTTTTTGACATGGTTCAGTGAAGCAATTCTGTTTTCACATAACCGCTGGCACCCGAATAGGTCGTAACCTGCGTCCAGCCATTATCATAGCTCTTCCCAATAGTCATAGGCTCGGAAACATAGCCCAATCCGGCAATGGAGGCCTGGTCGTTCATATCCGAACGAACACGAACGGTCTGCGTCAAAGTAATGGTGGACCCCTCTGTCAGGCCATCCACTGTGATCACATTCGGCCCGGTCTGTGCAGGAGCTGCAGGCTGAGCTGCCTGCTCTGTGGTCTGACCCTGATCGGTCTGACCCTGCGTCTTTTGGTCGGTCTGACCTTGATCCGTCTTCTGGTCCGTCTTATTCTGATCCGATTTCTCCCCATCCTTTTGCTTCTTATCCGAATCCTGATCGGACTTACCGTCTTCAGACTTCTTATCATCCGACTTGGCATCTGCTGACTGGGTTCCGGCATTCTTCGCATAGTCCGTTGCCCAAGTGGTTGTCGCATCCGGAAGCGTTGTGTTTAAAAGAGTGTTCAGCTTTTCATCCTTTAAGAGGGCCTCGTTGAATTTCTGCTGGACTTTAGACTGAAGCCTTGAAACATCGTCCTGCTGTTCGAAGGCCGCAATCAAAGCTGTAACATCCGAATCCATCTCCTCTTCCTGATTATTAGTATTAAAGGTGGAATACTGGTTTGCAATATAAAGCGCCCCGTTGTCATCCGTTGTGACATAGAAGAATTCCATGCCGGGTGCCGGCGTCTTCACATCCTTAAATTTGATCGACATCGTTGCAGAAACGAGATAGGACTTATCATCCAGTCCACGCTTACTGTATATATTGATATCCTGATAGGACTCGACATACTGACTGAAGAACTTGATATAACTCTTTTCTTTGTCAGAGATCGGCTTTGCGAGTTTGGAGAGGGAATCGACATCTCCCTCTGCATAGCACTTGAAATAATTATTGATCAGTTTCGTTAAAGCCTTCTCCTGGCTGGAAGAATCCTTCTTATTCTCCACCTGCTTGTATTCCTGATAAGCTCCGGCCATGGGGTTTTCCTCCTGGGCCGTCGTGTCCGTACATCTGACCAAAATGAAGACCATAGCAAGGAGTACCAGTGCTGCCAAATAATAACGACCCTTCTTGGGATCGATCACCTTCGAAATCAAATTCTCTGCTTTTTCTTTAAAACTCATTGAAATCCCTCCAAGGACTTTTGTTTACAAAAAAAGGCATTCCTAAGAATGCCAGAAGAATGTAGGCGGCGGGATTCGAACCCGCGGTCTTCGGAGTCGGAGTCCGACGCTCTATCCAGCTAAGCCACGTCTACATATAAGAACCGCATCAAATGGAATGTGAGTGGATCCGGTTCTTTCAAATCACTCACTTGACTATAATAACAAAGTGAATTTTGAAAGTCAACACATCTTCATTCACAGATTCCCATACCGGATCCACGCGAGGGATCACAGCTCGCCTTTCCCATCCCAAATCCACGCAGGGATCACTTCTCACATTTCCATACCGGATCCACGCACAAAATGCATCTCACATTTTTCCCGCTTTTACTCACAGTTTCCCATGCAAAGAATCATGCACCTGATCCAGAACTTTTTGCATACTCTTATAATTCACATGTCCGGACAGATCACTTCTTCCGGCGCTGCCAAAAGTAACCGCCGATCCGAAAATCTCTCCTGTGACTCGGGTCAGGATACCTTCTTCTCCCATGGAATAGGTGATGACCGGGATATCCGGATGGCTTCTGTTAAACTGATTGGTGACACGCAGAAGCTCCAGGAGATCATCCGGTGTCTCAGGAGTCACTGCCAGTTCTACCATATCTGCTTTGGCCCTGCCCATTTTCTCAAGGAGATCGAACATCTCAGCTGCCTTCGATGTCTGCATATAATCATGATCTGAAGCGACCACCTTAGCTCCGCTCTCATGGATCCGACGGATCACCTGTCCGGGATCCGGCAGTTCATTGAATTCAATATCAATGAAATCGCAGACGCCGGAAATCGACGCAATGTCATAGATCTTCTGCAGATAAGAAAGCGATGGTTCTGTGCGCCCACCCTGGGGAATGGTACGGACCGTAAATAAAAGGATGGTATCCTGGACCAGAGGCTTTAACCGGCGGAAGAAGTAGGTCAGGCGATCTTCATCATAGAGGCCGTCATAGAAATCGCCCCGGATCTCCACCATGGAGATCCCCTCTCCGACTAACTGCTTCACCTGGCGCAGGATCTCTTCTTCTCTCTGTTCGGCGATCGTTACGCAAAGAATCGGCCTCTCGCCACCAAAAGTCTTTCCTTTAACTACAAGTTTCTCCTCGTTCTCCATAGGCGCCTCGTTTTCTAACAATGAACCGCTCATGCATCAAACCGTGTTCCTGTCTTGCCACGTCACATGCAAGAAAGGTCCAAACCATCCATTCGGAATTTGTTTATGCCTTGTAAGAGGGAATTTCAAAATCCATGCAGACACGATTCTTGGTATAGGGACGGACCTTCCCATTGGCAACTTCCATGTGACTGGGATGTGTGGCATAAGTCTTCAGTGCATTTTCATCCACCAGAGTACAATTCAGGCAGACATCTGCATTGGACGAAGGCAGGGGTTCGGTCTCAACATGCACTTCGAGAAGCCCCGGTACTTTCCCGACCAGGCCTTCCAGACCATCCTTTATGCCCCTCCGGATTTCCTTCTTCTCTTCTTCAGAATACTCATCCTTCAACTGCCACAAAATAATATGCTTTACCATAAGAAACCTCTCTTTCTATCACTTACAAAACGAACCGGTCTATATTTCCCAGCTGGTTTGACAAAAAATTTAAAGCAATTTCATAATCCACTCTGTCAAAAAGACTGCCCCGCAGCAGGACAGGGCTACGGCAAAGAGATCCCCCCAGATCCAGGCAACGAAAAGCCCTGCAAGAAGAGCTGCCAGGCCGGAAAATATATTGCCGGTCGCTGTCAGAATGGCCGGAAAAGTCATCACAGACAATGTAACATAAGGTACATAAAACAGGAAGGACCGGATAAAACGGTTCTTGATCGGCTTTCGAATAAAAAGGAAAGGCGAAAGCCGGATGGCATAGATCGTCAATGCGATCACCGTGATCATAAGATATATACGCATTATACTTCCACCTCCCGAGGCTTGATCCAGGCAGCCAGAGCCGAAAGCAGAAGCGTCAGGATAATGATTCGAAAACCGGATCCGATTTTCGAAATATAGGGCAATACCGAACAAAGGAAACTCAATGCCATCGAGAGTGCCACCAGAAGTCCGATGAAGTGGTCGGTTTTGGCAGGCGGAATCACAATCGCAAGGAACATTCCATACATGGCAACGCCCAGAGCATTGCCGGCCCAGGCCGGTAAGATATTTCCGACAATGACACCCAAAACCGTTCCGGCCGTCCAACCGGCTACGGACGGCAAAGCAATTCCGTAGGTATAGGCAGGTTTCAGATCTCCCTCTACCGTTGCGGACAGGCCGAAGATCTCATCTGTGATAAAGAGCGGCAGGAGGAAGCGGTGTAAGGGGCGGACCTCTTCGGAAAGTTTCTGCGTCAGGCTGACACTCATTAAGAAGTAACGCATATTTACAACAATTGTCGTAAGGATCGCTTCCAGAATGCCTGCAGCCGAGCCGATCAGGCTGATAGCCGCAAATTCACCGGCCGAAGCCAGCATGCTTAGGGACATAAATCCTGCCTGAATGGCATCCATGCCCACATTCTTCGCGGCAATTCCGAGTGCGAAAGAAACAGCGAAATAGCCGGCTGCAATCGGGATCCCGTTTTTCATACCTTTACGAAACCACTTCAATGAAGTCATGTCCTACCTCTCCTATCAGGAGTTTTCTTCCTCTGCCAGGCTCCGCTTACGGATCACAAGCAAAACGATCGTAAGCAGGATCAATGAAGATGAAAGAGTAATGAGCCAGTTCTCGGTAAAGCCTCCAATGATATATCCAACGATACAAACCAAAACAACAACCAGGGCGTACTGCATCTGGGTCTGGACATGATTGATGTGATTACTCTGGGCGCCGGAACTCGACATGATCGTCGTATCCGAGATCGGAGAAACATGATCTCCGCAGACTGCGCCTGCCAGAACAGCTGCAACCGAAAGAATCATCATCTTTTCATCGCTCTTCGAGAACATATTGACAACGATCGGAACCAGAATGGCGAAGGTTCCCCAGGATGTGCCGGATGAGAAGGCAATGAAAATCGCGATCAGGAAAATGATGACCGGAATAAAGCGAGCCCAGCCGGAAGAGAGATTGATGGAATCCCGGACGAAATCACCCAGTCCCAGTTTATCTGTCGTTCCCTTCAGAGTCCAGGCCAAAGTCAGGATCAGAATGGCCGGCATCATCAGTTTTCCGCCTTCCGGTACCGAATTCATGAAATCCTTAAAGCCGATCACTCTACGCGGCAGATAATAGATCAGAAGAAAAGCTACTGTAATAAGCCCGGCAAAAACCAGGGATTCGGAAGAAGAGCAATTGGCGAAATCCTCGATCAGATTCTTTCCGCCGTTCAGATGACCGGTCCAGATCATGGCACCGATGGCAGTTCCAATCATTACGACCATTGGAAGAACCAGATCCGAAACCTTACCCTTGGCATACTTCCCACCCTCGGTCGGATCCGTTGCCTTCTGATTCCGGAAAGCTTCGCCGCCGGAAGTAAAGAGATCGCCATGGGCTGCATTTCTCTCATGCACCTTCATAAGGCCGAAATCAAAACCTGCGATCGAAGTAAAGAAGACCATATAGATCGTCAGGATCGCATAGAGGTTAAAGGGAATGGTCGAAACGAACATCTGGAAACCGGACATGGAACTGCCCTTGGGTACATAGGAATTGACCGCCGCTGCCCAGGAAGAAATCGGGGCAATAATGCAGACCGGCGCTGCTGTCGCATCGATGATATAGGCAAGTTTCGCCCGGCTGACTTTATATTTGTCTGTGACCGGCCGCATGACGGAGCCGACAGTCAGGCAGTTGAAGTAGTCATCCACGAAGATCAAAACGCCAAGAAGCGATGTTGCAACAAGTGCTGCACGCTTGGATTTCAGATGTTTCACTGCCCATTCGCCGTAAGCCCGGGTCCCGCCCGACTCCTGCATCAGCATGACGATCATGCCAAGAAGGATCATAAACATGAGAATCGAGAAATCCACGCTGTCGATCATGATATGAAACAGCGTATCGAAAGCTGCCCAGGGATGGAAATTCGCTGCCAGGAGAGCTCCCAGGGCACATCCTGCGAAGAGGGAAATATAGACCTCCTTCGTCAGCAGGGCTAATACAATTGCAACAATGGGCGGCATCAGTGACCACCAGGTTCCGGTAAACATAATTTTTTTCCTCCTCTTCCCATACTTCCTCTGGAGCCCTAGGGTTATGATCGGGCTCGTATTTCAACGATTTCGACTCAAAAGGCGACGCTTTATATTTTCTCCGATCAGGTGACAGACTCCTCCCAATAAGGTTCCCAGCGTATTATTAATGATGTCATCCGTTTCAAAAACGCCGATGCAGAAAATCAGCTGGATCGTCTCGATGGAAAAAGACAAAAGACAGCCGATCAAAACAATCTGACAGAGCCTTTTCTTCTTGAAATTGGCACGGAGCATAAAGCCAAAGGGCACATAAAGGAGAACATTCAAAATTCCTTCGACCAGGTAATAGCTACTTCCATGCCCGGCCAGGCGATAACTGTAAAAAGGCGTAAATACATATTTCCTGCAGGTCACCGGCCGGAAAAGAACCGTTTCATACAGGATCAGGAAAATGATAATGCCAAGGATTATGGCTTTGATCTGTATCCTGTGTCTTTCCGTAAATCTTAGAATTTTGCTCTGCGGCCTGGTCTTATTTTGACTTAATCGATTCTCTTCCTTGCGGGCGGCGGTCAGATCTAAAATGGAAGATCCTATGACAAAAAACACCATAGCCACAATCAGATAGACCGAAATTCGTACGACTGTATCCATAACTTATATATCCAAAGGGATTTCCCTGATATCCAAAAAATTCTTAAGTGCCGACAAGGGAAAATCCTTTGTCGGATAATTGTATCAACTGTATGATTCCCGATTTTTTCATTATACCTTATTCCAGGCATTTTGTTACGGTCGATTTCATAGAAGTGCGGAAAACTTTCAATGCTTTAACGGGAAAAAGTTTCCCATGGATCCGCAAGGTCCAAAGCTTCATTTCTAAAAAAGTTAAAAAAAATAACGGGCAGGAATTCCTGCCCGTTATGATGATAGTCGGATCTTAGATCTTAGCGATCCATCTTCCGTCTGCTGTATGCGTAGTACCTCGGCTCATAAACCATAGTGGCGTACTCGATATAGGATTCTTTTACTGCATTCCAGATCTTTCTTAAGAAAGATTCTTTCTTTACAGGACGTACATTCTTCTTTGTATTGATTACCGGATTCATTGTGATTGTTGTCATAATGATCAACCTCTTTTCTTTTTGATTTTTCTACTCTCTTCTTCTCTTTACGAAACCATTGTAGCTTCATTCGGTTTCCAATGCTCTCCAAATCATGAAGAATAGTAGTCAAATCTTGCAGTTATTCTTTTGAAAAAGAGGTCTGATTCTCTTTAGTTATAGACCGTATCGTAGTTGATCTCTTTATAGAATCCGTCGTAGATCTCGATATAATTGCCTTTGCAGACTTCCATCAAATACATCATCTTTGTAATGGTCGCCTCCAAAGTCATATCATATGCTTCCAGTAAATTGAAGTCATTCTTGATCTTCTGGCCAACTTCATAGACTTCCATATCGCTGCCCTCATTGACGACCTGAGTAGCCATAATGACGATCTTCCCTTTGGAGATCCATTTTTCCATCTCCTGATAGAAGGCATCGACCAGATTCTTCGGGATACCGCCCACGCCAAAGCTCTCGATGACCAGGCAGTCGTAATGCAGGAAGAGGTATTCCAGGATGTCCGGCTTGATTCCGGGAATCAGTTTCAGGACAACGACACTGTCACAAACCTTCTCTGTGAATTGAACCGGCTCCTGAAATTTCTTACAGGGAATATAGCGTATGATCCTTCCGTCCCGGATCACTGCCAGTGCCGGGAAATTCACACTGGAAAAGGCATTGAAGCTGTGCGCTCTGGTCTTCTTGGCTCTGGTTCCGGCAATGACTTTGCCGCCAAAGACCACAGAGACTCCGGTCGATCCGTCATCCGCGGCATATATAATGGAATCAGACAGATTGGTCCTGGCATCCGTGCTGTCGAGATTGATCGGTTTCTGGGCACCGGTAAGGACGATCGGTTTATTTGAATTCCGAATCATATAAGAAAGTGCTGCGGATGTGTAAGCCAGCGTATCGGTACCATGACAGATCACAAAACCATCGTAAGCCAAATAATGCTCTTTTACTGCACAGACGATCTTTCCCCAGACTTCCGGCGTCATGTTGGTGGAATCAATATTACAAAGCTGGAGACAGTCAAGCCTATAGTGGTTCTTCAAGTCCGGTATATATTTCAAAAGCTCTTCCCCGTCCAGTTCCGGGCGAAGGCCGACCTCGCTCTGTACGCAGGCGATGGTGCCGCCGGTTGCAATGATCAGGATCTTTTTCATCTGACCAGACCTGGCCGGTATTCTGCGTTGAGTTCCCGGATCTCCTTCTTTCCATCGATGTAGGGCTGATAATAGGCATCCACCAGGCCGCCGCCCATATTGTCACAGCCGTTACAGAACCCGCATTCCTGACCGCAGACGTTTAGTGCCTGGTTTACAATTTGTATTCTTTCTTCACGTGTTGTGTCTTTGATTAGAATTGAGCGCATCTTTCCTCTCCATTCTTTTATCCGTTCATTTGTTTACATGAGTTTCACATTTAAGGAAACTACAAACATCATAGCACAATCTCCCTTCTTTCGGTTATAATGGATATATCATTTTGATCCAGCATCCAAAGGAGGTGTCTGTCTATGGATAATAAAGTGCTCCACAATCTTACTTATGGTCTCTTCATCCTGACTGCGCGTGACGGGGACAAGGACAATGGATGTGTAATTAACACCGTAACGCAGGTTGCAAGTAATCCCGACCGGATTGCAATCTCCGTAAACAAGGCCAATTACACCCATGACATGATACTGAAAACCAAGGCTTTCAATGTCTCCATTCTGACAGAGAAGGCCAGCTTTGCTACCTTTCAAAATTTTGGTTTCCAGTCGGGAAGAGATGTGGACAAGATGGCACCCGTTTCTTTCGCCCGGTCGGAAAACGGCATTGCCTATCTCACAGACCAAACCAACGCCTATCTGTCCTGCAAAGTGATCCAAAGCATCGACGTCGGAAGCCATACGCTTTTCATTGCGGATCTCGTCGACGGAGCTATCCTCGGTTCGGATCCTTCGGTCAGCTATTCCTACTACTTTGCCCATATCAAACCGAAGCCACAGCCGGCTCCTGCGAA
>JAQXPG010000070.1 GCA_029100405.1 Lachnospiraceae bacterium
CTTCTGGAACTTGGCTGCGGGAACGCCTCCCTCTGGGTGGACAATATAGACCGAATCCCCAGTAACATCTCCATCTGTCTGTCCGATCAGTCAGAAGGAATGCTAAAGGATGCCAGGCAGAATATCAAAAGGGCCTACCAGACGAAAGTAGATGCACTCGGAAGCCCGCGGAATATTACTTACCGGGCTTTCGACTGTACCCACATCCCATTCGAGAAGGATAGCTTTGATCTCGTGATCGCTGACCATCTGTTGTTTTACTGCAAAAATCTGCAGCAGGTCCTGTCAGAGATCCGGCGCGTTTTAAAACCCGGCGGCCGCCTTCTGGCATCCACCTATTCTGCTCGCCATATGGCAGAGATCACAGAACTTGTGCAGGAATTTAATCCCGACATTGTTCTTTCGTCAGAGAAACTCTATGAGCGCTTTGGCCTGGAGAATGGAGAAGAGATTCTGAAAGCCTTCTTTCCCAAGGTACAATTGCTTCGATACGAAGATTCAATTGAGATCAAAGAAGCAGAGCCATTGATTGCCTACATTCTTTCCTGTCATGGAAATCAGAACCAGCTGCTTCTCAATCACTACAAGGAATTCCATGATTTTGTGGAGAATAAAGTGGCGAAAGGGTTTCATATCACAAAGGATGCGGGGGCCTTCCTTGCCGAAGTTTGAGATGATATAATGCTCATAGTGTTATGTCTCGCCACCGTGTATGAAAAAGCATGTTTTATGAACATTAACGATTGTGTGTCACATGTCTCGCCACCATGCATGAAAAGCATGTTTTATGAGCATTAACGATCGTGTGTCATATGTCTCGCCCCCACGCATGAAAAGCATGCGTGTGGCTGGAGTATCGTAGCAAGGAAATCACGCGTAATTATAAATGAGAGTTATAAGCTGTTGATCTGGAAAGAAAGCGAGGGGGAATTTGAAACAGTACGATTATTTAGTTGTTGGCGCCGGCCTCTTCGGAGCCGTCTTTGCCCATGAAATCACGAAACGCGGCAAGTCCTGCCTGGTCATCGATAAGCGGGATCACATCGCCGGCAATATCTACACGGAAAAGGTAGACGATATTAATGTCCATCGTTATGGAGCACATATTTTCCATACCTCGGACCGGGCAATCTGGGACTACATCAATCAATTTGCAGAATTCAATAACTACATCAACTCCCCGATCGCAGTCTACCATGACGAGACCTACAACCTGCCTTTTAATATGAATACCTTCTCCCGTATGTGGAACATTCGAACCCCCAAGGAAGCCAAGGCTAAGATCGATGAGCAGCGAAATGCCTATATCGAAGAAATGAAGACCAAGCGCAAAATCCCGGCCGATCAGCCTTTTGAACCGCAGAATCTCGAAGAACAGGCCCTGTCTCTGGCAGGCCGTGATGTCTATGAGAAACTGATCAAGGGTTATACCGAAAAGCAGTGGGGACGCCCTTGCACAGAGCTTCCGGCCTTTATCATCAAGCGCCTGCCCTTTCGCTTTGTCTATGATAACAACTATTTCAACGACCGCTATCAGGGGATCCCAATCGGCGGCTATACACAGATCGTGGAAAAAATGTTAGATGGGATCGATGTACGTACCGGAGAAGATTACTTCAAGGTGGTTGGACGTGCAGAACCGGAACCGAAGGCAGAGGCCTCTGATTTCCCGGAGGACGAGATCATTGTAAATCCCCATGCTGGCGTCCTGTCGGATGGAACGACCTTCCTCTTTGACAAGATTCTTTTTACCGGCCAGATCGATCAATATTATGATTACCAATTCGGTCCTCTGGAATATCGCTCGGTCCGTTTCGAAACAGAGGAATTGGATACAGATAATTATCAGGGCAATGCAGTAGTGAACTATACTGCAAAGGAAGTGCCCTATACCCGAATCATCGAGCACAAGCATTTTGAATTCGGAAAAGGGGATAAGACCATTATTTCCCGGGAATATTCTTCTGAATGGAAACCAGGAGTAGAACCTTACTATCCGGTCAATAACGAGAAGAACAATGCCCTGTATCAGCAGTATGCAGATCTTGCAAAAAGAGAAGAGGATGTCCTGTTTGGCGGCCGTCTGGGACTCTATCAGTACTACGATATGGATAAGGATATCGCTGCAGCATTAAAGCTTGTG
>JAQXPG010000071.1 GCA_029100405.1 Lachnospiraceae bacterium
CCCGACGTTGTGCTGTCGGTCGATATCGAAGCTAAGGAAGCCATTGTGCACCTTTTGGAGGGACTTGAGGATTTATGATTAGGTTTGATGTTCTGACGCTGTTTCCCGATATGTTCAGCGCCGTCCTGGGCGACAGTATAATAAAGCGTGCGGCAGATAAAGGGCTTATCGAGATGAACTTTATCAATATTCGTGATTTCAGCGAAAACAAGCATAAAAAAACCGACGACTACCCATACAGCGGAGGCGGAGGCATGCTGATGACGCCGCAGCCGATTTACGACGCATACCAAAGCATTGCAAAAGGACTCGACTATAAGCCGTATACCATATATATGTCGCCCTGCGGCAGGGTATTTGACCAAAAAACGGCGGTTGAGCTTTCGGGATATAAGCATATTGTAATTCTGTGCGGACACTACGAGGGAATCGATGAGCGGGCTCTTCAGGAGCTTGATGCCGAGTTCATTTCCGTCGGCGACTATGTCCTGACCGGTGGCGAGCTGCCGGCTATGATCCTGGTTGATGCGGTATCGCGTCTTGTCCCGGGTGTTCTGCATAATGATACGTCGGCTGAGACGGAGTCCTTTGAATCCGGTATCCTGGAGTATCCGCAGTATTCCAGGCCGGAAGTCTGGGAGAAAGAAGCAGTTCCAAAAGTTTTGCTTTCCGGAGACCATAAGAAAGTTGATGAATGGAGGAGAGTGCAGGCAATCTTAAGAACTTATGAGAGACGGCCGGATCTTCTGTCGAACCTGCATTTTAAGAAGGCCGATCTAAAGCTTCTGAAACGGGTGGAAATGTCCGAAAAAGAGAAAAAGATCCTAAAGAAACTCTTGCAGGAACATATGGATTCTGATAAAATATCAACGTTGTAAAAAAATCGGACGGTCCGCTTTTGCCAGTCAGGCATTATGAACGTCAGTGAAAAGGAGAACAAAATGAACGCAAGTGAAGTAATTAAGAACATTGAGCAGGCTGAACTGAAGTCTGACATCGCTGATTTCCGTGTTGGTGATACTGTACGTGTCTACAACAAGATCCGCGAGGGTAACAACGAGAGAATTCAGATTTTCGAGGGTACTGTTCTGAAGAAGCAGGGTGGTTCCAACCGTGAGACCTTTACCGTTCGTAAGATCTCTTCCGGTATCGGCGTTGAGAAGACCTGGCCTCTGCACACCCCGAACATTGAGAAGATCGAAGTCGTTCGTCGTGGTAAGGTACGTCGTAACAAGCTTTACTATCTCCGCGACAGAGTCGGCAAGGCTGCAAAGGTTCGCGAAAAGTAATTTCGGATCTTACTTCCGGGAGGGACAACCACGATGTGGTTGTCCCTTTTTCTTTCTTCTGTGTTGTCCTGATTTTTATTTTCGTGTATAGTAAGAGTTATGGAAAAAATTAAAACAAACATCGAAAAATGGAAAAAAAGAAGACATGACAGTCTGAATTTCCGAAGAAGAAAACGGCATGTCGAATTGGCCAGGGTCAAGGCAGTGGCAAAAAACGCTCTTAGTTACCTTTTGGTCATTTTTCTTGCGCTCATTCTTGTCCTGGCCTTCTTCTATCGCGTCAAGGTCCTCGGTCCCTCCATGGAGTCGACCGTCCATAGTGGAGATTCCGTTCTGGTGGACCGTATCCGCTATAAGATATCCGGTCCTCACCGTGGCGATATTGTAGCCTTTCTTCCGAATGGAGATCGTGAAGCAGAGATCAGCATAAAACGGGTGATCGGTCTTCCCGGAGAAAAAATACAGATCAAAAACGGAGCCCTTTATATCAATAATAAAGTCTATAACAGTGATATTTCGAATGAAACAATCAATCATGCCGGACTGGCAGAGAATGAACTGAAACTTGGCAAGGGCGAATATTTTCTCCTGGGTGATAATCGGAATAACAGCGAAGACAGCAGATATGAATCGATTGGCAAGGTTACAAGAAAGGAACTGATCGGTAAGGTCTGGCTCAATGTGACCTTTTCGAATTTTGGCTTGATGGAGTAAGATGATGAATATTGAATGGTATCCGGGCCATATGACCAAGGCCAGACGGCAGATGGAAGAAGACTTGAAGCTCGTGGATCTGATCGTCGAGATTCGCGATGCCAGGATCCCTTTGAGCAGTGCCAATCCGGATCTGATCCGTATGGGGAATCATAAGCTTCGTCTGATCATCCTGAATAAGGCTGATCTGGCGGATCCGGCAAAGACCTCCCTCTGGATCGAAAAATTAAGGGGAGAAAATACAAGTGTATTGGAAACAGATTCCAAGCTCATGAAGGATCGAAACCGGATCCTTCAAGCCTTTGAAACTGCTGCCAAGCCAAAGAGGGAGAGAGATCAGAAAAGAGGACTGAGAAACCGGCCGATCCGGGCCATGGTGGTCGGAATCCCCAATGTCGGAAAATCCACTTTTATTAATCTCGTGACGAAGAGATCTCAGGCCAAAACCGGAAATAAGCCGGGTGTGACCCGGGGCAAGCAGTGGATCCACACCAGCCAGCAGATTGATCTTCTTGATACACCGGGCATCTTATGGCCGAAATTCGAATCGGAAGAGGTTGGTCTGCATTTAGCTATGTGTGGTGCCATCTCGGATGAGAGAATTCCCATGGAGGAATTGGCCTGCCGGATGATCGATTTCTTAAGAGAAGACTATCCCATGTCTTTGGAAAAAAGGTTTTTTTCAGAAGATCATGAAATTACAACAGGAAAGCCGGCACAAGAAGTCCTTTCGGATCTTGCCGGACAAAGGAAGATCCTGCTTCCCGGCGGAGAACTGAATACGGAGCGGATGGCGGAAATTCTAATGATGGAGTTTCGCACCGGTAAGCTGGGCCGGATCAGTCTGGAAGTTCCCGGGGAAGAAAGCTGAAGAAATTTGAAACATGTTTCAAATAACAGGATCCCTTTGATCCTTTTTTTGAAAACAAAAACAAAAACAGGATGGACATCTTTTGGGATGACCGAAAATTATATTAGCAGAGAAGAAAGTACGACCGGAAATAATATGACAGAAGAAAAGAATACGATGGATGAAATGCAATATATGGAGGAAGAAGATGACAGGGAGCAAAGGACCCGAAGGATCCTTTGCATGTTGATCTATATCGTGATTATTGCGATCATTGCTCTGATCATCGTGAATTTTGTCGGTCAGAGGACCATTGTCAGCGGATCCTCTATGGAATCAACCCTTACGAACCGGGATAATCTGATCATTGATAAACTGACCTATCATTTCCGGGAGCCCAAACGTTTTGAAATCGTTGTTTTCCCGGATCCGGAAGATCCGAAAACATACTTTATCAAACGAATCATCGGACTTCCCGGAGAAACCGTCCAGATCGATCCTTCCGGACAGATCCTGATCAACGGGAAGGTTTTGAAGGAAAACTATGGCAGAGAGGTGATCCAAAATCCTGGGGATGCCCTTACTCCCATTACCTTGGGAAAGGATGAATACTTTGTTATGGGAGACAATCGAAATAACAGCTTAGACAGCCGTTTTCCACAGGTTGGAACCATTCATCGAAACCGATTGATCGGAAGAGCTCTCTGCCGGATCTATCCCTTCAATAAAATGAAAGGACTGTTGCCGAAAAATGAGTGAGAAAGTGCAGGAGATTCAAAAGAAATTAAGGGATGCTCTGGCTTTGAATGATCCTGAGGATCTGAAGGCTTTCCTTTCTCAATACGAAGAGGATGGAAGAAGCAGCGTCCGAAAGATGGCAGAGAGAGCCAAAAGATTCCTGATTGCCTGGCAGAAGGAAGAAGACCGGATCGATCAGATCTCCTTTTTTGAAAGGAAATACATGGACTATTCCTATATTGCCGGAATTGATGAAGTCGGCCGTGGGCCTCTGGCAGGTCCTGTCATGACATGTGCTGTGATCCTGCCGAAAGACTGCCGGATCCACGGCATCAACGATTCCAAGAAATTGTCAGAAAAGCAGAGGGAGGAACTCTTTCCCATTCTGAAGGAAGAAGCAGTTTCTTACGCGATCGGCGTCAATTCTCCGGAGCGGATCGATGAGATCAATATTCTTGAAGCAACCTATGAAGCCATGCGCTTTGCCATTCAGAAGCTTTCGCCTCAGCCGGATCTTCTTCTCATTGATGCGGTTCATATCCCTGAGGTAGAGATCCCTGAGGTCAGCATTATCAAGGGAGATGCCAAGTCCATTTCCATTGGTGCCGCAAGTATTTTAGCCAAGGTAACCCGGGATCACTATATGGAAGAAATGGATGCCCTCTATCCGGAATATCATTTCCGGGATAATAAAGGATACGGGACCAGGGACCACATTGAAGCCTTGAAGAAGTATGGCCCCTGTCCCATTCACAGGAAGAGTTTTATCGGTCATTTTGTTGATCTCGGAGTTATGGATTGAAAGAAAACAAGCGTTCCGTCGGGAGTTTATACGAGGGTCTTGCCGCTCTCTATCTGGAAAAACAGGGAATGGAAATCCTTGCCAAAAATTACCGAAACCGAATGGGAGAGATTGACCTGATTGGAAGAGAAGAAGAGGAAGAGGTCCTTGGAATCCATAAAGTTAGGACCTCCTACCTCGTCTTTATCGAAGTAAAATTTCGCTCCGGAGGGATCTCCGGCGATCCGACGGAATCCGTCGATTCCCGAAAAATGCGGCAAATCTCCAAAACGGCTCTGTATTTTCTGAAAGAAAACGGCTATTCTGAAGATACACCGATCCGTTTTGATGTGATCGGGATCGATCGTGAGGGAAAGATCCGGCATATCCGGAATGCATTTTCATTCAAGGGATATTGATGTTTATTTCAACGGAACAGGGATGTCCATTAACGATCCTGTCATCCTCTAGTGAAATATAGACCAAACAAATCAGATTGGAAGGAATAAAATATGAGTAAACCTGTTGTAGCCATTGTCGGCCGTCCCAACGTCGGCAAATCAACACTTTTCAATGCCCTTGCAGGAGAAAGAATCTCCATTGTCAAGGATACGCCCGGCGTGACCCGGGACCGGATCTATGCTGACTGCAACTGGCTGGATCGGGAATTTACCATGATCGATACCGGTGGAATTGAGCCGGATTCAGATGATGTGATCCTAAGTCAGATGAGAGATCAGGCACAGATCGCTATTGATACGGCAGATGTGATCCTCTTTATCACAGATGTACAGCAGGGTCTGCAGGACTCGGATATGCGGGTCTGCGACATGCTGCGTCGTTCCAGAAAACCGGTGATCCTGGTTGTCAATAAGGTGGATGACTTCAAAAAATACGAAGCGGATATCTACGAATTTTATAATCTTGGAATCGGTGATCCCATGCCCATTTCTTCCATCAATCAGCTGGGCTTTGGTGATCTCTTGGACAAGGTCATTTCCTATTTCCCGGACAAGTCCAAAGAGGAAGAAGACGACGACACGCCGAAGATCGCCATCATTGGAAAACCCAATGTCGGAAAGTCTTCTCTTGTCAACCGTCTGTCCGGTTCGGACCGGTCGATTGTTTCGGACATCGCAGGAACCACGAGAGATGCCATTGATACCCGTGTCCGTTTCCATGGCAAGGACTATATTTTCATCGATACAGCGGGACTTCGCCGGAAATCAAAAGTCAAGGAAGACCTGGAACGCTATTCTGTGATCCGGGCCGTTTCGGCGGTCGAAAAGGCGGATGTCGTTCTGATCATGATCGACGGGACAGAAGGAGTCACTGAGCAGGATGCTAAGATTGCGGGAATTGCCCATGAACAGGGCAAGGGAATCATTGTGCTTGTCAATAAATGGGATGCGGTAGAAAAGGATGATAAGACGATCTATCGACAGACCGAGAAGATCCGTTCGACTTTATCCTTCATGCAGTATGCCCTGATCCTTTTTGTTTCCGCAAAGACGGGCCTTCGGGTCAATAAGATCTATGAAGCCATAGATACGGTGATCAGTAATTCCACCCTCCGGGTACAGACCGGTGTCTTGAATGAGATCGTAGCGGAAGCGGTTGCCATGCAGCAGCCGCCTATGGATAAGGGCAGAAGACTCCGGATCTATTATGCGACTCAGGTTTCCGTGAAACCACCGACTTTTGTATTCTTTGTCAATTACAAGGATCTCATGCATTTCTCCTATGTCCGCTATTTGGAGAACCGGATCCGGGAGTCCTTTGGTTTTGAAGGAACTGCCTTACATTTCATCACAAGAGAAAGGAAGGAGGGCGACGAATGATCTGTGCCAGACTGATCAGTCTTCTGATCGGATATGTCTGCGGACTGATTCTCTGGGGCTATCTGACCGGCAGGCTTCATCACATTGATATCCGGACCAAGGGCAGCGGTAATGTCGGAACGACCAATACTTTAAGAGTGATGGGGCTTCGCGCCGGGGTCCTGACTCTGATCGTGGACTGCATGAAAGCAGTTCTGGCTGCCATCCTGGTAAGCCTGATCTTCTCCCATTTTTCCTGGATATCAGGAACAGATCTTAGGATTCTTCGCCTCTATGCAGCGTTCGGAGCGGTTCTTGGCCATATGTATCCGTGCTATTTCCGTTTTAAAGGAGGAAAGGGAATCGCAACCGGCCTTGGCTTTCTGATCGTCGTCGAGCCAAGAATGCTTATTGTTGCCGGTGGGGTTTTCATTTTACTGGTGGCAATCAGCCGTTTCATCAGCCTCGGATCTATTATTGCAGCCTTGTCCCTCCCGATTCAAGCCCTGATTTTCTATGCCATGGGCTGGTTTCATTATGGAAGCGGAGGCAATATCGAGGCTGCAGTCCTGACTTCTATTGTCGGAATTATGGCTATCATCAAACATCGAAGTAATATCGGACGCCTGATACAGGGAAATGAGAACAAATTCACCTTCCATCCTAAAACAGGAATCTGAAAAAAATTCGATCAGGAGGTTAACATGGCTGAAATATCCATATTGGGCGCAGGTTCCTGGGGAACGGCCCTGGCAATTCTTCTATCCCAGAACGG
Organism: Lachnospiraceae bacterium; assembly: GCA_029100405.1. Lineage (GTDB taxonomy): Bacteria > Bacillota > Clostridia > Lachnospirales > Lachnospiraceae > Lachnocurva. The sequence continues at coordinate 6,968 of JAQXPG010000071.1, forward strand.
GCACCAGGTCACCCTCTGGTCTCACCGAAGCGACCAGGTGGAAGAGTTGA
>JAQXPG010000072.1 GCA_029100405.1 Lachnospiraceae bacterium
TAAGCCTCATTCACCAGCTTATCAACTCATTCCTGAGACTCATGGCCTGATCTTACTTCACCCGTCTTACAGCTACGATTGGTGCATAGTTTACATTGGTATATGTGATACCGGCTCTCTCATTCAAAGCATTCACGATCATGCCATTTCCGGCATAGATCCCGACATGACCACTATAGCAGACGATGTCACCCGGCTGCATATCCGACTTGCTGACACCGCTTCCGCAGCTTCTCATTGCAGAAGAAGAATGAGGAAGGCTCACACCGAACTGTGCATAGACACTCTTTACAAAACCGGAACAATCGGTTCCGTTGGTCAAGCTGCTTCCGCCATAAACATAAGGGTTTCCGACAAACTGCGATGCATAGGCAACAACAGAAGATCCGCTGGATCCGGATGGAGCGCTGACCGTCTTGGAAGAACTGCTGGAGGCACTCTTCGATGCTGACTTTTGTGCAGCCTTCTGAGCGGCTGCCTTCTGTGCAGCTGCCTTCTCAGCAGCAGCTTTCTGTGCAGCTGCCTGGGCAGCTGCCTGTTCCTGTGCAATTCGGGCTTCTTCAGCGGCCTTGGACTCCGCATAGCTATAAGATTCAGCGATGCTTACAAATTCCGATGAAACATAGCCCTCGCCGGCATCGGTCTGAATTTTTACCCAGCCCTGTGTCGAAGTATCCGTTACCGTATATTCCGTCGTTCCCGCAACCAGAGTGAGAACGGAGGCATTGGCATCCGGAGCAGTACGAACTTTCAAAGTTGTTGTATTGATGGTCGCCAGCGTCTTTGCAACGGACTTGACCTTTGCTTCATCTCCAACGATTAATAATTCCTTGGAGATATATCCTGTTACATCGCCGGAAGTTACATGATAAAAGTCGCCTTCTTCGCCATCGACCGTAGCGACTTCATTCGGATAGATCTTTCCTGCATAATCACTATTGGTATCCGGAGCGGTACGAATAAAAGCATAATCTGAAACATTTGCAACTCCGATATGTGCATATGGAGAAGCCTGTGTCGCTGTTGCACTGCTGTCATTTGTAGCACTCGTATCGGCTGCTGTATTATTTCCTGTTTCTGAGCTTGCTACCTTGGTCTCCGTATTGGTCTTTTTACTAGCGCTCTGCTCGGAAGAAGAAACCATCTTAGCAAGGACTGCGCTGACACCGGAAATCGTGTTCGATGCGTTATCCGTCTTCTTCATAAGATCCGAAGCGGTTATCGTTGTTAATGTAGAAGCAGTCGCTTTTGATGCGCCTGCCAGAGGAGCTGCATTTGCCGTAATACCGCTACCGGCGATCAAACTGCCTGCTGCAAGAGCCAGAGCTGTAAATTTACCTGCTTTACGATTAAAATTCATAAAAAGAAAGCCTCCAAAGGGATGCGATGTTGACTTGTTACAAAATTGTTACTTTTGTTACAAGTGCTATCTTAAATCCCTTAGAAGGCTTTGTCAAGAGTGTTACAGAATTTTCACAAATTGTTCAATGATTAATCAATTTGTTCAATGATTCATCAATATACAGATCTTTTGGATCATAGGAGGGGTAACCAATCATTTCGAAAAATGCGCCGGTGCCTGCCCTTCGATTGCCTTTTCCATGGCATTCTTCCAGATATTAAGCGAATAATGCGACAAACCGCTATTGTTATTCTCCCGATTATCGTCATATCCGGTCCAAACGCTGATCGTATAATAAGGAGTGAAAGCGGTAAACCAACCGTCCCGGTCGTCATTTGTCGTACCGGTCTTACCGGCGGCATCGATATCCTTATTCTGCCAGCCGATACTTGACGCCGTTCCGCCATCGGAGAAAACGCCCTGCATAATATTGGTCATTTCAGAAACAGTAGACTGCTTATAGACCTCGACTTCATCTGATGTTGAGAAAAGCTCTGTACCGTTCATATCTTTCATCGAAGTAATGCAAGTCGGATAACGATAGTATCCGCCATTGGAGAAAGTACGATAGGCACTCGCCATCTCCATGGTTGTAGTACCGTGGGTCAGACCTCCCAGTGCCGACGACAGATTATAGTCACTCGGCACAATTCTGGCAAAACACATCTTATGGATGAATTGCATGCCATAGTCTATGCCGATCTGACTTGCCAGCCAGTAAGCCGGTCCATTGATGGAATGCGTTACTGCATAACGCATCTTCATAGTAGAACCATTCATGCTTTTTACGTCATCCGATGTCTTAGCCTGCTTTACATTGATATTTTTCAGATCCGAATCCGCATTATATTCACCCGTATCAATGGCAGGTGCATAGACAAGGATCGGTTTAAATGTAGACCCCGGCTGTCGGTATGCCTGAAAAGCCCGGTTTAAACTGCCTCCGGTCGTAATTCCCTCCTGAGAACGCCCGCCAATCACTGCGATTACCTTTCCCGTATTATTATCGATCACTGTCTCCGCCGCCTGGAAAGCAAAAACTCCGCTGTCCGCCTTCTTTTTATTATCGGACATCGTTTCATCCAGCTGACCCTGAAGCGTATTCTGGAGCGTGGTGTCCAGAGAGGTGTGGATCTCATAGCGCTGACTGTACAAAGCATCATGGGCAGTTTTATAAGCTGATGCATAACTCTTGTTATAAGAATTATATTCATCTTCCGAATTGAAGGAATATTGAAATGTAAACCCAGCTCTCTTCATCAGTTCCTCGGTTGCACATTTTTCGGCATAAGAGGTCTGATAATCCCGCGTTGCACTGGCAATCTGCGCTGATACATCACCATTTCCTGTATTGCTCTGATCCGTATCATCCTCCAGGAATGCCTGGGTTTTCGGTTGAACGGTGATGGTTTCTGCTTTGGCAGCCTGAGCATCCTGAGAAGAAATAAAACCGCACTTTTCCATGTCATTCAAGATCTTGTTTCTCCGATTCAGAGCTTTGGTAGCATCCTTCCATGGATCGTAATATTCCGGATGATTGGGAATTGCACAGAGATAGGCCATCTGGGACAGACTGAGCTGTGACGCATCCATACCGAAATAATCTTTGGATGCTTCCTGGATCCCATAGATTCCATTTGCAAAACAGCAGTTATTGATATAGAACTCCATAATCTCCTGTTTGGTATATGTTTTCGTCATCCGGTCTGCATACATGATCTCTTTGATCTTACGTGTGAGCGTCCGATCTGCATTTAAAAAAGTCAGCTTGCAAAGCTGCTGTGTGATCGTCGATGCGCCGCTGATGACATGTCCCCGACTGGAGACATAACGGAAAACCGAACGAAAAACGCCAAAGGGATCATAACCTTTATTGGTCCAGAAATCCTGATCCTCAATTGCTATGAAAGAATTGATCGCATTGCTTGGAATCGAATCATAGGTCAGGTATGCGTATTTCTTCTTATCGTTCGATAGCTCTGCAATGATCTGATCGTTTTTGTCATAGACGGTAGAAGCCATGTCCGGGCTGAAAGTGGAAGAGCTGCTGGCTGCAACGGTTTTCACCGCGTCCTCATAGTCGTTCTTTAATTCCGGCATAAAGTGGATCACAAGAAGCAGCAGTCCGATGATGCCAATCAGGATCAGATATTTCACTGTTTTCAGAACGGAACCAAAGAAAATAAGAAGGATCCTTCCAAATCCGTTGTTCTTACCATTACTCACTGCTGCTTCACTTCCTTTACGATCTGATCTGTTTTTTGAATTTCCTTGTTAAAAGAGTAACCGATATAAAGAAACAGGGCAAAAATAATAATCAGTAGGAGCAGGGTAAAAAACTTATCCACTAGTTTTCTCTTGTATTCTGCCTTCGTTTTTTTTCTCTTTGCCATAGCAGTCTTCTTTCCACTTTTCATTTAGATAAGCTTCAGAACTTCTTCCACAATTGCTGCACAGTCTCTTGCGGCGCGCTTCTCGAATTCCGGATAATCCATGGAGCTGGATCCGTCTGCCTTATCGGAAATGGCACGGATGACAACATAAGGGATGTGATTTAAGTAAGCGGCCTGTGCTACGGCAGCGCCTTCCATTTCTCCGCACTTTCCACCGAAGGTATCAACGATCCATTTTTTCTTCGCATCATCCGCCAGGAACTGGTCACCGGAGCAGATCCGTCCGAAATGCAGCGTGATCTTGTCAGCTACAGTATCACCCTCTCCGACTTTTGCGGAAATGGCTTCTGCAGCCTTCTTAATATCATTGACCAACTCTTTGTCTGCCGGGAAGAAACGTATCCCAAGGTCAGGCATCTCTCCGATCGGATATCCGATTGCGGTTGCATCGACATCGTGGAAAACAGCATCTTCTGAAACAACGATATCTCCGATATCAATGGAAGCATCCAGGGATCCGGCGACACCGGTATTAATGACATGGGTGACATCGAAGAGGTCACACAGGATCTGAACACAGATACCAGCGTCGACCTTACCGATCCCGCATTTTACAACGACAACATCCTGTCCTTCCAGCTTGCCTTCACAAAATTCCATGGAAGCCTTTTTTACGACACGGGTAATTTCCATGTCTGCTTTTAACTTCTGAACTTCTACTTCCATTGCTCCGATAATTCCGAGTTTCATTTTGTCCTCCTGTTTTTTCCTTTTTATCTAAGTTCTTCTATTACTTCGGGTACTTCAGATGATCCTCTGTAATATGATAAAGCGTATGATCCAAATATCGCTTGGCCAGCCATTTTGCCATCGAGAGATTCTGATCCAGATAATTGCCACAATCTCTGGCCTTGGCCCCAGGGATCTCTCCCTCGAAATCGCGAATGAATTCAAACATGCCAATGACGAGTGGAAGTACATCTTCGGATGTTAATTCTCCTGCCAAAAGCATGTAGCAACCGGTCCGACATCCCATGGGTCCGAAATATACCACTCTGTCTGCCCAGTCATGATGATTTCTAAGATATGTGGCTCCGAGATGTTCGATCGTATGAAGCTCCGCCGTATTCATGACCGGTTCCCGATTCGGTGAAGTCATACGAAGGTCAAAGGTCGTAATCGCTGTTCCATTGTAGTGGTCTACCATGGAAACATAAACTCCCGGTTCCAGCTTTAAGTGATTGATCGTAAAGCTCGTGATCTTTTCCATATTTTTATATCTCCTAATCCTTTCGGTACAAGTTCATGTATTATAGCATGAGAACGGCTTTACCTGCAAATTGTATCAATGGATCTCTTTTTATAATTTTTTCAGACTAAAACTTTACGCTAGCCTATGGATCAAAAGGATACTTCCTTTTTGGAGCTTTAGTAATAGATATATGATTCTAAAGAAATGAATAACAACAACTTTACTTTATTTTTTTATTTAGAGTCCTTTAAAGCCTTTGTTTTCAAGGCTTCGCTCCTTTATTTGTCGCTTCTTTCGTCGTTTCCGTTCGTATTTTTTGGAGCAATCGGCCATATTTACTGACGTTAGTTCACGTCTTTTCTTTCGTAATCTATGATTTTTCAGGAGCTTTCGATCAAAATTAACGAAAAAATAGGAGCCTTTTTTGTCTTTTGCTGCCTTTTTTGTTTTTAACGAATAAATCGGAGTTTTTTTCTTTCCATAGAACATGTCGAAAAAAACGGAGATTTGATCTTGTTCTCTTCTCTTTTCCTCTATTCTTAAATGTAGGCCAGCTCTTTCATGTTTTCTTACGATTTCATCTTCCTCTTGTTTTGGATGGCAGGAAGATAACGAAAAAATCGGAGCATTTATGACTTCTTTCTTATTAAAATACTTTTTCTTAACGACAATCTCGGAGTAGAAGTCTTCCAATACGATGTGTCTTTTCTATATTGCTATTCTATCATAGATTATGGAATTGTTTAGCTCCTGTTTTTTCGTTAAGTTTTTTTATAGGATTTTGCCCATTTTAAGCGATTCCTTCCTGTTTTTTCGTTTCTTATTTCCTCTTATATGTTCTTATTTCTGATTTCTAAGATTTTTATGGTGTGATATGGTGTTACTCTTATAACTTGAGTCTTATGAGTACCTTTTTATCTCTGGATCATTCTGACTCTTACTGAGTTTTATGGTCCTTTTGGATTTACTCTACGAAGATATAGGCGATTTTTTTTTCTTTCTTTGGATCCTATTTCGCATCCTCTCTCTATATTGCTCCCTTATTTTCGTTATCTTTCTTGATTTTTTTCCATGAACGATTTAAATACTCCCTTTTTTTCGTTCATATCTTCTGGCAAGATGATATATGAAAAATCGTACATATGTTTTCTCCTGTTTTGTCGTTGAATTCAGTTTCAAATCATGGAGTTCTCCGTTTTTTTCGTTTTCTTTCCCTCTTTCATTCGATAGTATTTTTAGGCTATCTCCGATATTTTCGTTAACTAACGTCTTTTGATTCGTACTTTCGTATGATTTGCATTGGCGATGAATTATGAATCAACTAATTTCTTTGCTTTTTAATCTCCGGAATCTTCTCCTATAAACTCCGTATTTTTCGTTAATTAATATCTTAAACTCCGTTTTTTTCGATGACGTCTTATTTCATAATTTTTTCATTTCCTTTCGTCTGAATATCCGATTTCTTCTTTTAATAACTCCTTTATTTTCGTTAAATAAATTCAAAATCTCCAACATCTTCATTCATAATCTCCGATATCCTCTAATAAAAACTCCAGGATTGTCGTTAAAAAGCTTGCTTTTTTCTTTGGCTTGCGTTTTAATAGTACTTGAAAATTTAGTTTTTCTATCTTGGTGTGAGGTTTATGGAGAAGGAAATTAATCTGGCTGAGGATCATGTTAATATTTCAAATGTCCTGGCCCGTAAGAAAATGAAAAGTGATCTTGCCGAAAGTAAGGTCAATGTAATGGCAATTAAGAAAGCCGAGTCGGATGGTTTTGATTTAGAAGCAACGGATAGTAAGGGTAAGAAATATACTTACTATGCGGTTTCTTTTACTACCAATGAAATGCGTCATGCCTTAACGCCGGATGACACTGAAGGCAAACCTTCCGGCAGTTTCTATAACAGGCTACGTAGTCTTGCTATTCGAATGGCTCAGCGTCTGGTGATTCTTACGGATAGTGAGGGTCAATTTAGTGTGCAGCATTTTTATCATAGCGTCGATTACAAGAACGGTAAGTTTACGGTTGCTTTTGAAAACGTTATGCTGCCCTACGTCCGTAATGAGATCAAGAAAATCGGTTATACGCAGATGGATTTCCCAATTCTCTGGTCTTTTGAGAGTAATGGTGCTTTCCAGCTCTACTCTCATTTGAAGAGTGAATTATTCCATATTAAGTCTTATCCCAACCATACTTCGACTCAGGAGGATTTGGAGACCTATCCTGTACGCTTTGGGGTCTCAGAGCTTCGTGTCGCATTGGGTTTCGTTTCTCTGGAGGATAACGACCAGGTTTATGAGGAGGCTTCTAAGAGTCATCCCAAGTGGGAAAAGTTGGAAAAGGCCCAGAAAAAACCGAAATACAAGCGTTATGGTGACTTCAAGAATAAGGTGATTTTGCCAAGTATTGAAGAGATCAACTCACGTTCTGATCTGTATATTGACCATATTTATGAGGATAAGGTCGGAAAAGGCGGAAAAGTCGAGTATATTACCTTTTATATTGCTAATAATTTGAATTATATTCGTACGCATGTCTGGACCAAGGCTTCGGAAGATAAGGATGATTTTATCCCCAATAAGGATATTCTTAAGGTTCAGTCCTTAAATCCTTTTGCGAACCTTTCTTATGAGGAAGCAAAATTGATCCTGCAGACCGGAAAAGGCGATATCGAGCGTATTAATCAGGCAATCGAATATACCAGTAAGCAGCCGAATATTGACAATTTTGTCGGTTATGTCCTCTCTTTACTGAAGAAAGGCGATGATTTTATCACCGAGAATAAATCTACGGTTTTTGGATCTACGGAAAGTTCCGATGCTATGAAGTCTATGAAGGAAAGTATCCATGAACCGAACGGCGAAATCGCCCAGAAGGTATGGGAAAAGAATAAGACGAAGCCTGAATTTGCCGAATTTATTAAGTATCTGGAGGATCAGGGCGTAACATTGGAGATGTATGAGTTGACCTTCTCTCTCTCTGAACGGAATCGGGAATTTGTCAATTGGAAGAAGGAACATAATTCGATTCTTTGATTCAAATTCTTTGATTCAATTCTTTGGTTTTGGAATCATGTTTTTTAACAAGTTCTTTGATTGATTCCTCTTCCTTTTGATCGTTATAATCTCATTCATTTTAATATCCCCACAGCACTTTCAATGCTGTGGGGATATTTTTTGCTATTCAAACAGGTGAAATGACATAGATTAATGCATTTTATATGAACTATGATAGT
>JAQXPG010000073.1 GCA_029100405.1 Lachnospiraceae bacterium
GTGTCTACATTTCCAACCAGGAAATCATTATGAAATAAAATGAGATAGAGAAAGTTGATATTGGTTTCGATGCCGTCGACCGTCATTTCCTCCAGGGCCACCCGCATCTTTCGAATCGCCTCCAGGCGGCCGGGTGCATGAACGATCACTTTTGCAATCATAGAATCGTAATAGGGACTGACTTTGCAGCCGGAATAGAGAGCGCTTTCGACCCGGACACCCTTGCCGCCCGGGAAATGCAAGAAGGGGATTTGGCCGGGACATGGGGCGAAATGTTTCGCCGGATCTTCTGCATTGATCCGGCATTCAATGGCATGACCGTTCAGATGGATGTCACTTTGCTTATAGGAAAGCGGCAGTCCTGCAGCGATCCGGATCTGCTCCCGGATCAGATCCACGCCTGTAACAGCTTCTGTCACGGGATGCTCCACCTGGATCCGGGTATTCATTTCAATGAAATAGAAATGCATGTCGCGGTCCAAGACGAACTCGACGGTCCCTGCACTGACATAATGAACGGCTTTTGCTGCTTTCAAGGCAGCCCGATGAATGGCATCTCTCTGCTTGTCCGAAAGAATCCGGGCCGGGGACTCCTCCAAAAGCTTCTGATTTCTCCGCTGCATGGAACAGTCTCTCTCACCGAGATGGATGATATTGCCCTGATTGTCACCGAGGATCTGTACTTCGATATGGTGGGGATGCTGGATCAATTTCTCGAGATAGAGAGAACCATCGCCGAAAGCCGCCTGGGCTTCTGCCTCTGCACTCTCATAGGCGGTCTGTATTTCCGTCTCATCAAAAGCGGTCCGCATGCCACGGCCGCCGCCACCGGAAGTAGCCTTTAAGAGGACCGGATAACCAACCTTCTTTGCGACTTCTGCCGCTTCCTGCCAGTTTTTTAAGATGCCGTCGGAGCCGGGAACCACCGGAACACCGTGCTTTTTCATCATGGCCCGGGCACTCTGTTTGTCCCCCATCTCCCGGATCATTTGTGCGGAAGGGCCGATGAAGATCAGGCCGTTCTCTTCACATTTTTTAGCAAAGTCATAATTTTCGGATAGGAATCCGTAGCCCGGATGGATGGCCTCACAATGATATGCTTTAGCAGCTTCAATCAGGGCTTCCTGATTGAGATAACTCTGTGCTGCCGGAGCAGGACCGATGCAGACGGATTCGGTTGAAAACTGAACCGGAAGAGACTTCCGGTCCTCCGTTGAACAGGCAACCACTGTTTCGATCCCCATTTCATGGCAGCATCTTAAAATTCGCATAGCGATTTCGCCGCGATTGGCGATCAGCACTTTCTTGAACATACTAAAGCTCCTCAAGAGTCATAAGGACCGCATCATATTCCGCATACTTAGCGTCTTCGGCCTGGATCTTATGAACGATGCCGTCGCAAGGCGCCGGGATCTCATTCATCATCTTCATCGCTTCGACAAGGCCGACGATATCGCCCTTCTTCACTTCCTGCCCTTCTTCGACAAAGGGCTTTGCTCCGGGTTTGGATGCCCGATAGAAGACACCGGCCAAAGGAGCTTTCACTTCTACAAGCTTTTGATCACTGTCTGCGCTTTGATCTGTCTCATGATCTGTGGCATTTTCACTGCCTTCTGTGGCAGATTCCGGATCGACGGAAAAAACTGCAGTTTTCTGACCGCCGGAGAAAACAGTGGCAGATGGAAAGCCGGAGGAGCAGTCTGTGGAGGGTTTCCCGGAAATCCGGGACTCGCCGAGCGTCTCCTGTGAGAAGATGACCGGCTCATTCTTAAGTTCCAGCACTCCATCTGCATGTTTATAGCGAAAGTAAGTCAGACCCGATTTTGCAAAGCTTTCCATTAATTTCTGCAAATCTTCGATAGGATACATGAAAACCTCCAAAATCTTTTCTTGTCCTTATTGAAAACGTTAAAAACCTTGAAAACGTTGAAAATTGAAACGCTTAAAAACCTTGAAAACGATGAAATCTTCAGTTGGCCTTATGGGCATCGATATAATCCACAACACTCTGAACGGTATGGAGCTTCTGCACTTCATCATCAGGAACCTTGATTCCAAAATTCTCTTCCACTGCCATCATAAGCTCCACGACATCCAGAGAATCTGCCTTCAGATCCTGAAAAAAGTCGGATTCCGGCTTGATCTCATCTCCGTCATAGCTCAAGGTGTCAACAATGATCTCTTTCAGCTTTTCAAATGTATCCATGTGAATTCTCCTCTTCTTTTATCTCCAGTTATTTAGTTAAATATATTTATATAACTCGATGCTTACTATACTTCTATTGAAATCCCTTGTCAATATATTTCAATTATTTTATATAAATATTTTTAGCTGTCTCATAGAGATAAAAAAACCGGCAGAGTTTCTTCCTCTGCCGGGACCAGATTTTATACTTCTGACATTATTTTCCCCATACTTCTTCGGCGATCTCCCTTACCAGTTTCAACTTCGCCCACTGTTCCTCCTCGGTCAGCTTATTTCCGATCTCACATGACGCAAAACCGCATTGAGGGCTGAGATAGAGACGGTCGAGCGGTATATATTTCTCCGCTTCGCGGATCCGGGCGATCACCTGGTCCTTGTCCTCCAGTTTCGGAGATTTCGTTGTGATGAGACCGAGTACGACCTTTTTGTCACCGGTCACCTTCGAAAGCGGTGCAAATCCGCCGGAGCGCTCATCATCATATTCCAGATAGAAAGCATTCACATTTTCCCTGGCAAAAAGGAAAGAAGCTACATCATCATAAGCGCCGCTGCTTGCAAAAGTAGAATGGTAATTGCCTCGGCAAATGTGGGTATTGATGACCAAATCGTCCGGCTTCCCCTCGATGGCAAGATTATTGATCAAGAGATACTGCTCCTTGATCTCCTCCAGGCCTTTTTCGTCCGTCAGGAAGAAAGATTTCGCAGCGGGGCTGACCAGCATACCCCATGTACAATCATCAAACTGAATATTCCGACATCCTGCATCATAGAGCTGGCGGATGACCGTGCGGTAGCCGGCTACCAGGTCTTCGATCAATTCCTGGTCGGAATCATAATACTTCTCCGTATTCTCCCTGGCAAAAGGCATAATGAGCTGGGCCAGGAACTGAGCAGGTGCCGGAATGGTCTGCTTTGCGACCGTATGTTCATCTTCCAGTGCCTTCACAAAACGAAAATGTTCGACGAAGGGATGTTCCTTTTGCAAAGAAATCTTGCCCGTTAAGAAAGTGTCGTCGATCATGGCCTGCTCGCCCTGGAAAGGCAGACCCGTTTTGGTCTTCCGGTGGCTGACCCCTTCAAATCCCCACATGAAGTCCAAGTGCCAGGTCGCCCTCCGGAATTCCCCATCCGTGATGACATGATAGCCCAGAGCCTTCTGCTTTGACACAAGGTCTCTGATTGCCTCATCTTCCACTTTTTTCAGCTCTTCCTGACTGATCTTTCCCGATTCAAATTGTTTTCTTTTGGTCTTCAGTTTCTCCGGGCGGAGGAAACTGCCTACATAGTCATAGCGAAATGGTGTCTGTAAATAGCTCATATATCTTCTCCTTTTATCTTCTCTTTTTAATCCTGTTTGATCCTTATTACTCGAGCCGGTTGCGGCTCCTGCCTCGTTGGTTACTTGATAATCAATTTAGGCCAATGCTTTCGTTATGTAAAATACCTGTAATTTATCGCCTGCTATAGGCTTTATCTATATTTATCGAAAACATTGCATATGAACAGATTTGTTTACCGGTATAGGATTGACGCTTTCTGATAACTAAAATATAATTGTATTGGAATCTGAAATTTCACCGGTTCTCATTTAAGAATCAAAGTGAAGGTTCTCGGTGGATAAGAAAAAAGGAGGTAAGAGTCATGTTATTTTATCGTTGTGAGTCATGTGGTAATTTTGTGACATTCCTTACAGAAAAGACAGCCTGTACACCGATCTGCTGTGGCAAGCCGATGACGGAACTTGTTCCGAACACCACGGATGCAGC
>JAQXPG010000074.1 GCA_029100405.1 Lachnospiraceae bacterium
ATCTGCTCTCAATATATCGGAAGGAAGGACCGAAAAGATGCAAACCGTGCCGCAGAACAGGTGATGTTTTCCTGCTTTGCCCTGTCTTTTGCCATAGGACTGGTTTGCTTTCTTTTGAGGAAGCCAATACTTTCGCTTGTCTTCGGAAGTGTCGAAGATGATGTCATGCATTACGCCTTGGTTTACTTTGCTTATACAAGCATTTCATTCCCTTTTATAGCCCTCTATCAGTCGGGCAGTGCTTTTTTTCGGGCCGGTGGCAACAGCAGATTTCCGATGACGGTTTCCGTAATCTCAAATGGGTTGAATATCATCGGAAATGCCTTCTTCATGTTCGTTCTGCATATGGGCGTGGCAGGAGCCGCACTTTCGACGCTTTTGTCACGTATCTTCTGTGCACTGGTGATTTTCGCTTTTCTCCGTCTGCCAAGGCAGGAGATCGTGATTCGTCGTTATCTGGTGAAACCGGACTGGAAGATGATCAGAAAGATCCTGTCGATCGGCATTCCATCCGGTGTTGAAAACAGTATGTTTCAGTTCGGAAAGCTGGCCATTCAGTCCAGTGTGTCGACGCTTGGAACGGCATCCATTGCAGCCCAGGCCATGACCAATATTATGGAAAGTGTAAACGGCGTCGGTGCGATCGGTGTCGGGATCGGGCTGATGACCGTCGTCGGTCAGTCTCTTGGAGCCGGAAAGAAAGAAGAGGCGAAGTATTATGTCCTCCGCCTCATGGATATCTCTGAATATGTGATCATCGCCTCCTGCCTTCTGATTTTTGCCATGGCAAAGCCTGTCATCTGGCTGGGCGGAATGGAGCCTTTCTCCGGAAGACTGTGTTTCTACATGGTTACCTGGATCACCATTGTGAAACCTCTGATCTGGACACCGGCCTTCATTATCGCCTATGGAATGCGGGCAGCCGGAGATGTGAAGTTCTCAATGATTGTATCTTCCTGCACCATGTGGATGTGCCGTGTGATTCTGGCAACCGTTTTGATCCGGGTCTTTGGCATGGGACCTATGGCCGTCTGGATCGGAATGTTCTCCGATTGGTTTGTGAGAGGAATCATCTATCAATGGAGATTCAAGTCCATGCGCTGGCTCAGGCATGAGGTGATTTAACTCAGTCGGAGTACAAGCTCCGACTGAGTTATACTTATGATCATTTTCCTACAGCACTACCCCATCCTTAAAGATGGAGATCTCTCTGCAGCCATGCTTTTCTGCCAGCGTTTCTTCTCCGGATGCCACACGAAGGACGTAGGAGAGAAGCCTCTGTCCGGCTTCGTCAATGGATTCCTCCCCGTCTGCCACAGTTCCGGCATTGAAATCGATCCAATCCTGCTTTTTCTTGAAAAGTGCAGTATTGGTCGATATTTTAACCGTTGGCGCAGGGGCACCGAAAGGAGTTCCGCGGCCGGTCGTAAAGAGGATCAGATGGGCACCTGCCGCTGTCAGGTCGGTTGCGCTGACGAGGTCGTTTCCAGGACCGGACAGGAGATTTAAGCCCTTCTTTGTAACCGGCTCCGCATAATGAAGAACATCGACGATCTGGGCACTTCCGCCCTTCTGGACACAACCGCAGGACTTGTCTTCAAGCGTTGTGATGCCGCCTTTTTTGTTGCCCGGCGAAGGATTCTCGTATACGACCTGGCCGTGGCTGGTGAAATACTTCTTGAAGTCATTGACCATCTCGACCGCCCGGTCGAAGGTCTCTTTGTCCTTGCAGCGGGAGAAAAGAATATTTTCCGCGCCGAACATCTCGGGTACTTCCGTCAGAACCGTCGAACCGCCGAGGGAGATCAATCGGTCAGAGAAACGGCCGACAACAGGATTGGCTGTGATGCCGGACAGACCGTCCGAACCGCCGCATTTCATACCGACAACAAGTTCCGATGCAGGAAGCGTCTCCCGATGGAACTTAGAAGCATAAGAAGCCAGCTCCCGTAACAGCCGGGCACCTTCTTTCAATTCATCCTCGACATCCTGACAGATCAGGAATTTCACCCGGTCAGGGTCATATTCCCCAAGCTCTTCTTTGAACATATCAAGCTGCAGATTCTCGCAGCCAAGCCCCAGGCAGAGCACACCGCCGGCATTGGGATGGCGAACGAGCGCCGTCAGAAGTTTTTTCGTCTGAGCCAGGTCATCTCCAAGCTGTGAGCAGCCGAAGGGATGTGGGTAGCAATATAGACCGTCCACAGGATCTTTGACCAGATCCTGATTGTTCTCCACCAGTTGTTTGGCAATTCCGTTGACACAGCCTACGATTGGGATGATCCATAGTTCATTCCGAATGCCGACACGGCCGTCTTTCCGCCGATAGCCCCGGAAGGTCAGATTTTTCCTTTCTTCTTCGGAATAGACAGGCAGATCATAGACTTTGTGGTCATAGACATAGTCCGCTTCTTCGGAGAGACCGGTGTGTGCATTCCTTGTATGAACCCAGCTTCCCTTTAAAATATCGCAAGATGCAAGGGCGATAGGATTTCCGTACTTGATGACAGGACTGTCTTTTTTTATTTCCGTCAGCGCAATCTTATGACCGCGCGGAATGGGTTCGAGCGCCTTGACGGAAAAACCATCAATGCTTAGCTCTTCCCCTTCTTTGATGTCCTCCAAGGCAACGGCAACATTGTCATGGGGATGGATATGTATGAGTTTCATAGTGATTTCCTCGTTTTTTACAAGACAGGCATATGCTTCTTCTGTGTTTTTAAAAGAGAAGCATATGCCTGATCTGTTTTTAGAATCTTTCCTCTGATTTCATTGCATTCCTTATTTTAAAATAGAAGCATAAGCTGCCTTGGCCCCGTCTTTTCTTATGATGGAAAGGTCAGAAAGAACCTTGTCTTCCAACCCCGGAACCTGTGTCAGATCCTGATCCCACATCTTCTGATTGGTGAGAACGTCATGAACCAGGGTCTTGTCATCGGCGTCTTTGTGCTCCCAGTAGAAATCCAGAGCCCAATCGTCATCCTGAATCTTATATTCATTTCCGGCGGGCCGCTTTGCAATCAGACCGTCCTCTTCCCGACGGAGGAGATTGGTGGAATAGAAAGCAATGTAGGCTGCAAATCCCATGCAGAGCGCTTCAGGAAGTTTGCCGAATTTATCGACATATTCCAGAAGAGAGGGCAGGTCTCTGGCCTTCCATTTTGATGTAGAATTCAGAGAGATGCTCATCAACTGGTGATCCACAAAAGGATTGTTGAAGCGGTCAGTCACAGCAGAAGCGAATTCTTCGCAGTCTTTCTTGTCCAAAGGAAGAATAGGAATGACATCATCAAAAAGCAGCTGATTCATGAAAGCATGTACGGTCTCATCGTGCATGCAGTCACGAACGATGTCAAAACCGGCCAGATAAGCACCAAGGACAAAACCGGTATGCGCACCATTTAAGATTCTGACCTTACGTTTCTTATAAGGAGCAACTTCCGGAACCACATGAACATTGAGTCCGGATCTCTTGAAAGGCAGGCGATCTTCCAGTTCCTTCGGTCCTTCGATATACCAGACACCGAATACTTCGCCGACATCCTTCAGACAGTCCTCATAACCGTTTGCTGCATCCAATGCAGCATTTTCTTTTTCATCGCGAATGCGGCCGGGAACGATTCTGTCTACCAGGGTAGAGCAGAACAGGTTGTCATTTTGTATATAGGCCAGGAAATCATCTCCGAGATCCCAGTCTTTGGCATGCTGCAGGACGCACTTTTTTAACTCTCTGCCGTTATTGTCGATCAATTCGCAGGAAAGGATGGTGACACCCTTCTGACCTGCCTTAAAACGCTCATAGAGAAGGCTGGTCAGCTTTCCGGGGAAGGAATTCTGCGGCTCATCATCCTTCTTGACGGAAGGATCATAGACAATGCCGGCCTCTGTTGTGTTGGAAGCGATGTATTCGAGCTCCGGGCTCTTTGCAATTTCCTTGACCTTTTCCCAGTCAGCACTTTCATAAGGATTGTAGCAGCGGTCAACCACAGAGATGACACGCTTTCGATCGACCTTCTCACCATTTTCCGAACCGCGGAGATAGAGGGTATAGAGTCCTTCCTGGCTGTTAATAATGGAGGTCAGCCCATTGGCAATCGGCTGTACCAGAGCTACTTTGCCGTTCCAGTCGGCTTTTTCATTGGACATATCAAACCAGTAATCCACAAAGGCACGAAGAAAGTTTCCCTCACCGAACTGCAAAACCTTGACCGGCGCCGAATCTTTCGGAAGGATGTATCCCTTGTAGCCGGACTTTTCCAAAACACGATAATTTAACTGTTCCATTTCTCCTCCTTGATATTCCCTTTTCTTTCTTCTTAAAATCAATTCTTTCTTCAGGGTCGCTCTACATTTGTAAAAGGATCAGAGATTAAAATATCTCTTGGCATTGTAGTAGCTGATGCCTTCCACGATCTTCTTCAGTGACTCTTCGTTATTCGGATATTCGCCGTCTTCGACCCATTTGCCGATCAGATTGCACATGATCCTCCGGAAGTAGTCATGTCTGGTATAGGACAGGAAGGATCTGGAGTCTGTGAGCATTCCGGTAAAGGTGCCGAGCAGGCCGAGGCGGGCGAGCGATTTCATCTGCGCTTCCATGCCATCTCTGGTGTCAAGGAACCACCATGCGGCGCCGAGCTGCATTTTTCCGGGGATCTCTTCTGACTGGAAGCAGCCAAGACAGGTCGTGATCTGGTTAAAGTCCGCTTCATCCAGAGAGAAGACAATGGTCTTCGGAAGTTCCTGCGTTTGCTCGAGTTCGGAGAAGAACTGAGCAAGCTGGTTGTAGCACTGGGACTTGGCAATCATATCAAAGCCGGTATCAGGACCTTCCAGTTCGTACATTCTCTGGTTGTTATCTCTTGTGCAGGAGTAATGGATCTCCATGACAATGTTTTCCTTATGATATTTTCTGGCAAGAGAGAGAAGAACGGTGGTCTGATACTCGTCGATTTCCTTCTTTGTGAGAGCTTCGCCTTGCATGGCCTTTTCGAAAACGCGATTGGCTTCTTCCATGCTGCATTTTTCAAAAGGTACATAGTCAAGGCCATGATCGCTTGCCCGGCAGCCATGTTTCTTAAAGAAATCGATCCGGTTATTCAGGGCCTTGCAGACATCGGCTGCGGTTTTGATTTCAATGCCGGAAGCCTTGGAAAGTTTTTCCATGTATTCCGGGAAGCCCTTCTTCTGGATATTCACGGCCTTGTCAGGACGGAAGGAAGGGCAGACCAGAAAACCGAGATCCTTCTCGGCAGCCAGCTTCTCATGCCATTCCAGAGAATCGGCAGGATCATCGGTAGTGCCGACATATTTCACATTGGACTTCTTAATGATGCCGCGGACGGACAGGTCGGGGTCCTTCTGGAGCATCTCGCTGGTTTTATCCCAGATTTCCCTGGCATTCTCGGGAGTCAGGGGCTCGTCGATGCCGAAATAAGTCTTTAATTCGAGGTTGCTCCAATGGTACATAGGATTTCCGATGGCCATTTCCAGAGTTTTTGCAAATGCAAGGAACTTGTCATATGGATCGGCATCCCCCGTTACAAGATTTTCCGGGACTCCGTTTGACCGCATGAGTCTCCATTTGTAATGATCGCCGAAATAGCTTCCGTCCGGATTCTTTCCGCCGAGCCAGACCTCAGCGATATTGTTGTAGCGCCGGTCCTCATAGATCTCTTTCGGAGAAATATGGCAGTGATAATCGATGATTGGCAGCTGCTCTGAATAATCGTGGAAAAGATGCTTTGCAGTCTCTGTCGTGAGCATGAAATCCTTGTCCATAAATTGCTTCATGTAAAAACCTCCTGATAACTACCTGTGACTACTTATGATGATGTAATGCTTGTGTAACAACATATGACTTTGTGACTGATTACATGTGACTATGTGACTTGTTTCTCCTCGCTTCTTGCCTGGATATATAAAAGCCCATACAATGTAACCGCTTACAATAGAAATAATAGCACTTTAGTCTGGCAAGTCAATAGAAAAATGAAAGCACTTACACATTTTAGCAATATTATTGTATGGAATGGATGGGGTGGGGACGGATCTGCTGAGGGTATCTGCTAAGGGGATCTGCTGAGGGTATCTGCTAAGGGAATCTGCTAAGGGCATCGGCGAAGGGTATCTGCTAAGGGAATCCGCTAAGGACATCTGCTAAGGACGTCTGCTAAGGACATCTGCTAAGGGCATCTGCTAAGGGTTAGGGGTATCCCACGGAGCCGGGCATGGTTCAAATATCGTAATACAGATGGAATTTTAAAATTCCGATAGTGAGAGAGTGATTTTGCCCGGTTTTCGTCACTATTTATCGTAATATGAAATGACTAAAAAATTACGATAGTGAAATCAGGAGATCACTATCGTAATTCTGAAAAGCAAGTGCTATTAAGATAATGGCACCGGTCTGCCTTGGTTTCATAGAGGTCCACTATCGTAATTCTGAAAAGCAGTTGCTATTAAGATAATGGCACCGGTCTGCCTAGGTTTCATAGAGATGCACTATCGTAATTTTGAAAAGCACGTGTTATTGCGATAATGGCAAAGCTTGCTCCTGGTTTCAAGATAATGGCAAAGCCTGCCCCTGGTTTCGCCATCAAAAGTTCGTTGTATTCCTCTTGATCAGCCGGCTGGGCACGGATAGAAGCTCCGGGATCTCGGACTTTCCGTTCAATAAGTTGATCAGATTAAGAACGGTGTCGTGACAAAGTTGTTCGCTTCTTCCATCAATGCTGGTAATTTCCGGCTCGCAAGTCACGGCAAGGGAAGAGTTGTTATAACCTATGATCGCGATATCCTCCGGAATGGAGAGAGAGCGGACATTGGCATAT
>JAQXPG010000075.1 GCA_029100405.1 Lachnospiraceae bacterium
CAAAGATCACAAGGATGATTCCGAGAAGAACCTTTCGGAAGTCGATTTTTATTGCCTTTCTTTGGCTTCCTCCATCCTTAGCTGCAACATTCTGAAAAGGATAGGTCTTACTCTTTTGTTCCGTATAGGTCAGTTCTGCGCTGCCGACATCCCTGCCATTATAGGTATAGGTAATCTTACCGGCTTTTTTCTCAGTTTCCTTCGAAGAAGTGTCTTTTGCCTTCTCCAGGGAGCATTTTGCCGCAGACGGGTCTACATTTACAGGAAGAACAATGCTGCCGTCGCCAATTTTAACCAGATTCTCGTTTTTCCCTAAGAGTCCCTCATTCTTTACTTGATCCTTATTCAGAAGATCAGAGATCTTGTATTCTTTGAAATTTGCAAAACAGAAATCTAAAAGAGTTTTTGTATCCTGATAGTGTCCCGGTGTTTTCGCTCCCAAAATTACAACTACAAGAAGCATGTTATTCCGTTTGGCAAAGGTGACCAGGGTATTTCCAGCCATATCGGTATAACCGGTTTTTCCTCCCAGGCATCCATCATAAAGCCATTGATTGCCTTTATAGTTATTCAGCATCCTATGGTTATTATTTAAAGGCGTCGGATCTACATGCTTATTTGTTGGCGGGATCGTATACTGCTTGGTGCCGACAATTTTGGCGACAACCGGATTCTTATATGCTGCTGCTGCAATCAAGGCCATATCATGGGCAGTGGTATAATGGTTTTCATTTGGAAGACCGTGAGGGTTGGCAAAATGAGTATTGGTACAGCCGAGTTCCCTGGCTTTTGCATTCATCATGTCGATGAATTTATTGCAATCTCCGCCTCCAACATGCTCTGCGATTGCTGCTGCACATTCATTTGCAGATTCCAGAAGCATGCCATACATCGTCTGCTCCATGGTCATCTTTTCTCCGACATCTCTTGCAATACTGGAAGAGCCTCTTTCAATGCCAAAGACTGCCTCCTGTGAAAAGGTGACCGTCTCATCCATGGAAGAATGCTCCGCTGCAATGAGTGCTGTCATCAGCTTGGTAATACTGGCCGGATATTCTTTCTGATCCATATCCTTTCCATAGAGAATCGATCCGCTGTCAATATCCATGACGCAGGCAGTCTGACTCTGGAGAGCTCCCGGATCCGGCCAGATGGCTGCAGTTTCCGAAGCCTTTACTCCCTGATTTCCGCCAAGAGGAAAGGTCAAACAAAATGCTGTCACTAAAATAAGAAGCCCCGCTCCAATTCGTTTCCCTGCTGTCTTATTTGTCTTCCAACGATTCATTTTCATTATTTTCACTCCCATAAGACTTCCCGATATCCGGCTTTTATTTGAACTCCCTTACTGCAATCAATTTGCAGATAGGATTTCCTTTCTTCGAGAAGCGTTCTTCATACTCCGTCATAATGTTCCCTGCATTCATTTTTTCATCATGATGGAGGTCGTATGTTACGGCATCCAGACGAAAGCCCGGAAATTCACGAATGGTCTCCACAGAATAATCAAAAAGATCCCGATTATCTGTCTTAAATTCAATCTGATCTCCTGCTTTCAAGAGTTCCTTGTAGATCGTTAAAAAATCCGGAGAAGTAAGCCGCCGTCTCTTATGCCGATCCTTCGGCCATGGATCGGAAAAATTCAGATAAATTCTTTCCACTTCTCCTCGTTCAAAGATCTCATTCAGTTTTCTTGCATCTTCACAAAGAAAGAAGAGATTCTTGGGCGGCTCTTCCTTTGCTTCGATCTTCTGAACGGCCCGATAGAGAACACTGGAATATCGTTCCAAGCCAACAAAATTTCTATCCGGATAAGCTTCGGCCATATCCATCAGAAAGCGCCCTTTTCCCATTCCAATTTCAAGGTCGATCGGGTTCTGATTTCCGAAGATCTCTGCCCACTGTCCTTTACAGGATGTCGGCTCATTGATACAGAAGGGGCTTTTTTGAATTGCAGGATCCGCTTCCTTAATATGTCTGAGTCTCATATCGTATGCTCCTTTTGGTATAAAAAAAAGTCCTAACTCCACGGTGAACCGCAAAATTAAGACCTTCCGATGCGCGATCAGGGGTTCGAACCCTGGACACCCTGATTAAGAGTCAGGTGCTCTGCCAGCTGAGCTAATCGCGCCCGCTCATCAGCACGAAAACTATTATATGATAATGGTTTTCCGAATGCAAGCGTTTTTCAGGTTTCTATTTTGTTTTTTTGTGAATACGATGACCCTTACCTACCCACTGATTTGCCGGATCCCATAGCTTATCATAGGATATTCCGGTCACTCTCTCACAGACCTTGATCTCCTCCGGGCTTGCCTTTGACTGGTCCTTTCCCTTTCGTCTCTGAATCTCTGTCTTTATGATATTAAATTCTTTCTCCGTCATCGGAAAACGATAACCGAAAATGAAAAGCAGAATGCATAAGAATACCGGCATAAAAATGAAAATCATCGCAATTCCCCTCTGTGTAAACAGGGACTGCCTTGTGCCTGCATTTGCTAACTTCTCACTATAGCCGACTGCTGCAAGAAGTACACCGATCAGCCATGCGGAAAGTCCGGAAGAGATTTTTCTTGCGAAGGTAGACATACCGGAAACCACACCGGGGCGATGAACTGAAGTCACCAATTCGTCAACATCCGGCATATCTGCCATGATTGCAAAAATACTGGTTAGTGTTGCCGCATTTCCGATACCGATACCGACTGCAAGAATCAGGATAGGGACAATGCTGGCTCCTTCATGGGAGAAGGGGATCAAAAGAAGGGTACTGACGATCCGAATCGGGGCACCAATCAGAATTGTTGTTCTCTTGGATGTCTTCGCCATCACCGGCCCCCAGATCAGCATACCGATCAGCTGAGCAAGGATCAGGGCGGCCATAAGATAGGTGACATAGTGGTTTTTGTATCCATTGATCACATCATCAACGTAATATACAGCCATGCCGGAGACGAAGTCCATGCCGCACTGGCCGGTCAGATAGATGCCGACAAAGAGACGGAAGGAACGGCTTCGAAAAGCACTGCCGGCATGGTCAAAGCTATCCGACAGCTTGGATTTCACCGGATGATGCTGTTTTTCCCAGGTACCTGCAACGGTTACCAGGCAAGTGATCAGGAAGAGAAGGCCGAAGAGAACTCCACAGCGTAGATACATGGTCGTATTTCTGGTATCTGAGATCAAAATTGTCGGGAGAACACCGCAAACCATCGCTCCCAGGGTCGACCAGATCATACGGACATTGGAAAATTTAGACCGATTATCGTAGTCATCGATCATATCAGGAAGCAGACCATTATAAGGAACCATAAGTATCGTCGATCCCGTAGAAAAGAGGCAGTACATCAGAACATAAAAAATGAACATGGAAACAGGATGGTCTGTTCGGAAAGGGATCCACAATGTCGCAAATGTAATCGCCGTAGCAAAAGAACCGATCAGCATATAAAAGCGCTTGGCTCCCATTTTGGAGGTCGTCCGGTCTGTTATATTTCCCATGATCGGGTCGGTAACGGCATCCCAGATATGGCCAATCAAAGGTACGGTTCCAGCTAGTGCTGCCGGCATCCCCATCGCCTTGATCAGAAATACTGTGAAGAAAGAATTGATGATGACAAAAGCACCACCATTAAAAAATTCACCGGCCCCGTACATGAGTCGGTTTCCGATTCCATTGCCGTGTTTCCCTGTCTGCATTTTCTTACTCTGCCTCCCTGTGACTTCTGATTTTATAAGGGCCAAATGGAAGAATGAAAAGATCTCGTTTGTTTGGAACCTTTTTTATCTTTCTTACCCGTAGTTTTTATTATATCATTGAAGTCTGGAATGCAGAATATAAATTATTTACTTTATACAATAATCTTACATATCTAATACTTTCTTCAGTCATTCTTTACAATTATTTTAAAAAAATACGCCACCCGAAATCTTCGGTGACGTATTTCATGTTCCTGGGCGGATTCGAACCGCCGGCCTTTCGCTTAGGAGGCGAACGCTCTATCCTGCTGAGCTACAGAAACCTCTATCTGCAATTTTGTCAAATTCCCTGGATTATGTAATGCTTCCCTGTAACCAGATATCTGCCTGCAGCCTTCTTTTGACCATCGGCTCACCAATCAAATCTGCGGTATTCACTACAACATCCATCCTGACGCCGTTACAATCTAATGTTATCACAAATACGGTCTGTCTTGTAGCCTCATTCATGAATTTTTTACAATCCAAAATTTCTCCCAGGACTGAATATTTATCACATTCGATTCCATTGGGCATAATATAGGTCGAAACCACCGTCAGTATATCTTCTTTTTCGATCCTTCCATAGGCAGACATCGTCAATTGAAGATCTCTGACGGAAAAAAGCTCCTCTGCGTCACTACTATCTTCACCGACAGCCTCTTTCAGATCGTCATATCCTTCTGCTTCCTTCGGGTCAGACTCCGGTTTCATGCTTTCCTCCAGGGGAAGGAGGACCACTGCTCTTTCCGCCAGGCCGCTCAAGCGGATCGAACCGTGATTCACCGGTTGACCGGACCTCGAATCCTCTTCGATCAAAGCGATATCATCCGTAAGAAAGAAGATCAAATCTATCCCAAGTCTTGGATCATTCAAAACACCTTCATAACTATTTCTCTCCGAATTCTTGACGATCTCAACCAGGTCTTCATTTGAAGAAATGGAACTTCCGATGAAATAGGGGTAGAAATAGTCACTTTCAAAGCCATCCTCCGGATCTTCCTGGCCTACCAGTGCCAGTCCCAAATGATAACTATAGTCTTTCCGGTATTCCATGATTCGTTCATTGTCCAAAGACGTAGAAAGGCTCTGCATATCCGGATGAGCCTGCACATCCTCTTTCAGAATCTTCAGATCATCATGATCAATTCCTCGAAAACCGATACTCTTCAGATATTTATGCATATGTATCCTTTATAATAAGATGTCACCTTACACCTGTTCCCCATGAATCGCCTTGTCCAGTGCTTCCTCTTCTTCTTTTCCAAGCTGAACGATCGAATTACCGTCAATAATTTCCTTTGTATAGGTATAACTTCCATTATTTCCATGTACAAAATTGATAATATAGCCATTATTCTTTTCATCAAGCATGACAAGGATGGTACTGAGCTTCCCACCGTTTTCTTCAAAAGCATCATATTTCAACATACTGTACTTCTGGAAGGCGGATTTGATCTGTTTATTCAAAGCAAAAATTCCATTTTTATTTTCCTGGTTCTGCTCCGCAACTTCGTCTAATTGATTGAGCCTTTGAATGAGTGTATCTTCCAGCGATTTGGCATCTTTTCCTTTGAAAAAGACGTCCAGTCTCTTTCTCTGTTTTCCTATTTTAACAAGGGCAACCACAAGCAGGATCAAAAGAAGAAGACATAAAGCTGCAAGACCAATTACGATATAATCTGTTGAAATTCCTAAATATTTCTCAAACATCTTATTCTCCAAACATATGTTCTATTGTTGTAGTTTTCATCATTTTCCAATCAAATTTACGATACGCTCCAAATCTTCCTTAGAATAGTATTCGATTTCAATCTTTCCTTTTGAAGCATCCTTAGCATGTATCCTGACCTTGGTTCCTGTCAGCTCTTTTAAATTTTCTTCGAGTTGTTCATAAACTGCCTTCAACTGGCTGTCGACTTTTTCTTTAGTAACCTTATGATTCTGGCCAAGCTTCTTTACTGCCTTTTCGACTTCCCGGACAGACATCTTTTCATCAAAAACCTTCTGGGCAAATTCATACTGTTTGTCCGGGTCTGAAATAGAAAGAAGAGCCCTGGCATGGCCGGTTGTGATCATTTCTTCTATGACCATTTTCCTGACCCGCTCATCCAGTTTTAACAAACGAAGAGAATTTGTGATCGCCGTTCTGGATTTTGAAACACGATCAGCCAGTTCGTCCTGTGTCATGTGGTAATTCTCAATCAGTTCCTTATATCCTTCCGCTATTTCGATTGGATTCAGGTCTTCTCTCTGAATATTTTCCAGAAGCTGTACCTCTGCAATCTCCTGAGAAGAAAGATTTCGTACGATGACCGGTACTTCTTTTAATCCGGCAAGTTTAGCAGCACGCCAACGTCTTTCTCCTGCGATGATCTGGAAGTAATCTTTTTTGTCTTGTACCAAAAGCGGCTGAAAGATTCCATACTGTTTAATGGAGTCCGCCAACTCCTGTAAAGAGTCTTCACTGAAATTCTTACGCGGCTGATTTCGATCCGGTTCCACCTTAGAGATAGGAACAATGATCTCCGTGCCCTTTTCAAAAGATATACTTTCTTTCTTCTCGCTGGTATTCTTCTTCGGTATTAATTCGTCAAGGCCTGCTCCCAGGGCCCTGCTTCTCTTCTTTGCCGGCATCTTATATTTCCTTTCCTTCAAGAACTTCTTTTGCCAGATTTCGGTAGCTTTCTGCTCCGGCGGATCTGCTGTCATAGAGATTGATGGGCAGACCGTGAGACGGTGCTTCTGCAAGTTTTACATTTCTCGGGATAATGGTCTGGAATATTCTTGTATTCAAATTCTCCTTCACATTATTTACTACTTCTGAGGAGAGATTTGTTCTTGCATCATACATGGTAAATACAACACCCTCGATTCGAAGTTTCTCATTTAACCTGTCTTTTACCAGATCGATGGTATGAATTAACTGGCTGATTCCCTCCAATGCATAATATTCACATTGAATCGGAACAAGAACGGAGTCTGCAGTCGTCATTGCATTTACAGTAAGTAAATTTAATGAAGGAGGGCAATCGATCATAATAAAGTCATAATCATCCTTTACATAGTCGATTTCATTTCTCAGAATATATTCGCGATCATTTTCTATATCGAGAAGTTCAATCTCTGCACCTGCAAGATTGACATT
>JAQXPG010000076.1 GCA_029100405.1 Lachnospiraceae bacterium
GATATTGAAAACCGCCTCCATAGCACCCGGCCGGTCGCAGGGAACGCATGAAGGCAAGATTCAGGAGGAAGACATGATTGATATCAAGTTCTTACGAGAAAATCCGGAAGCTGTAAAGGAAAACATCAAAAAAAAGTTCCAGGATCAGAAGCTCCCACTAGTCGATGAAGTCATCGAGCTCGACAAGAAGGCAAGAGCAGCACAGGTGGAAGCGGATGAGCTCCGTAACAAGAAAAATGCCCTGTCCAAGCAGATCGGACAGCTGATGAAGGAAGGCAAGCGGGAAGAGGCCGAAGAGGTAAAGAATCAGGTCTCTGATTTTGCTGCTAAGCTGGATGCTCTGACCAAGGAAACAGAGGAAGCAAAAGCCGGTGTACAGGAACGCATGATGCGGATCCCGAACATCATTGATCCTTCTGTTCCGATTGGACCGGATGATTCTTATAACCAGGAGATTCAGAGGTTCGGCGATCCGGTCGTTCCGGACTATGAGATCCCCTATCATACCGATATTATGGAGAGATTCGACGGGATCGACCTCGATGCAGCCGGTAAGGTTGCAGGAAACGGATTCTATTATCTCATGGGCGATATTGCCCGTCTCCATTCTGCAGTTCTTGCATATGCAAGAGACTTCATGATCAATAAGGGATTCACTTATGTCATTCCTCCCTATATGATCCATGGGAATGTAGTAAACGGTGTGATGTCCTTTGACGAGATGGATGCCATGATGTATAAGATCGAAGGCGAAGATCTCTATCTGATCGGTACCAGTGAGCATTCCATGATCGGTAAATTCATCGATACGATAAATGATGAGGAAAAACTTCCCTACACACTGACTTCTTACAGCCCTTGCTTCCGTAAGGAAAAGGGAGCTCACGGCATTGAAGAGCGTGGCGTTTACCGGATCCATCAGTTTGAGAAGCAGGAGATGATCGTTGTCTGCAAGCCGGAAGAAGCCTGGGATTGGTATAACAAGCTCTGGTCTTATACGGTTGAGCTTTTCCGCAGCATGGATATCCCGGTACGTACTCTGGAGTGCTGCTCGGGTGACCTTGCGGATCTGAAGGTCAAATCCTGTGATGTCGAAGCATGGTCTCCTCGTCAGAAGAAGTACTTCGAAGTCGGTTCCTGCTCCAATCTCGGAGATGCCCAGGCCCGCCGTCTGAAGATTCGTGTCAAGGGGAAGGACGGCAACAAGTATTTCGCCAATACCCTGAATAACACGGTAGTTGCCCCTCCTCGTATGCT
This sequence comes from Lachnospiraceae bacterium, assembly GCA_029100405.1. Taxonomy (GTDB): domain Bacteria; phylum Bacillota; class Clostridia; order Lachnospirales; family Lachnospiraceae; genus Lachnocurva. Next base: position 1,258 of record JAQXPG010000076.1, read on the forward strand.
GATTGCTTTCCTTGAGAACAATCTCCAGGCAGATGGTTCCGTGAAGATTCCTGAGGTGCTGCAGCCTTACATGGGTGGGACCAAGGTTCTGATCCCCAAGCACTGAAGCAGGACTTAAATTTGAAATTGTAGATCAAAATGATTACACCCGGTAGGTGTGAGACGAAAGGAATTTTATTATGGAAAGAGAAGAATTTCTCGGACTTTACAGACACTCATTGGCACATATCCTGGCTAAGGCTGTGATTGAACTCTATGGAAAAGATGTTCAGTATGCCATCGGACCTCAGATCGAGGATGGTTTTTATTATGATTTCACCCTGGATCATAATATCTCTTCCGATGACTTCGAAACCATCGAAAATAAAATGCGTGAGATCCTGAAAAGAAAGGAAGACTGGACCAGGAAAGAGGTCTCCAGAGAAGAGGCCCTGTCGATCTTCAAGGATCAGAAATATAAGACCGAGATCATTAAGGATCTTCCGGAGGACGCTGTTATCACTCTTTATTATACCGGTGATGACTATGTAGACCTCTGCCGGGGACCTCATGTCGAGAATTCAAAGGATCTTCTGGGAACCGCTTTTAAGATCAAGTCCTGCTCCGGCGCTTACTGGAGAGGGGATGAGCACAATGACATGATGCAGAGAATCTATGTCTATGCATATCCGTCTAAGGATGAACTGAAAGCTCATCTGAATCTAGTCCGGGAAGCCATGGAACGCGATCATAAGAAGATCGGTCCTCAGATGGATCTCTTTATGTTCAATGAGACGGCTCCCGGCATGCCTTACTGGCTGCCGAGAGGATGGAAGGCTTATCGGGCTCTGATTAAGTATTGGAGAGAAGTTCATGACAGAAACGGTTATCAGGAGATCTCTGCTCCTGTCATCAATAACCGGAAGCTCTGGCTGATTTCCGGCCACTGGGCACATTATGTCAATAATATGTTCATCATTCCAGGATCCAATGGAAGCATTGATGATCTGGATACCATGGCTGCAAAGCCGATGAACTGCCCGAATGCCATGCTGACTTATAAGCGGACCATTCATTCTTACAAGGAACTTCCGATCCGCTACAATGAGCTGGATGTCATTCACAGAAAAGAGAAATCCGGTCAGCTGAACGGACTCTTCCGTGTACAGGAATTCCGTCAGGATGATTGTCATAGCTTCGTTATGGAATCCCAGATCGAAGAGGAGATCGATAATATTCTTGCGGTTGCGGATGAGATCTACTCTACCTTCGGTATTACTTACCGGGCAGAACTTTCCACCCGTCCGGATGATTATATGGGTGATATCGAGGTCTGGAACCATGCAGAAGATTCTCTGAAAAGGATCTTGGACAAGCGTTACGGCAAGGGCGGATATGAGATCAATGAGGGTGACGGTGCTTTCTATGGCCCGAAGATTGATCTCCAGATCAAGGATGCCCTGGGACGTGAATGGCAGTGCGGTACGGTACAGCTTGACTTCCAGCTGCCGCACAATTTCGGATTAACCTATCAGGATAAGGAAGGAAAGCTGGAGCAGCCGGTCGTTCTGCATCGTGCGATCTTCGGTTCCATCGAGCGCTTCATGGGTATCCTGATCGAAAACTACAAGGGAGCTTTTCCTTTCTGGATGTCTCCTTATCAGGTTGCTCTGGTACCGATCAAGCCGGAGCACAATGCCTTTGCCAAGGCTTTACAGGAGAAACTGGAGGATGCCGGCATTCGTGTCGAGGCAGACTATGCGGATAAGAACATGAATGAGAAGATCAAGTACTTCCGTAAGTATAAGGATCCGTATACAATTGTAATCGGTGATAAGGAAGTGGAGTCGGATACCGTTTCTGTTACCATTCGCGGACAGAAACAGCAGCTTCACAATGTTCCGACGGAGTCTTTCGTAGAAGCCTGCAAGAAATTGAATGCAAGCCGGAGTCAGGAACTGATTACAGAGATGTAAGGCAAATTTTTATTCCGGGTTCAGATTTTGAACCCGGATTTTTTTATTCCTTGAAAGAGAAAGGACCGCATGAATTTGAAACCATCCGGAGTCATGACAAAAAAACAAAAGCTGATCCTGATCCTTGTCATATTTCTTGCTCTAATTCTTTTGATTGCCGGAAATCTGATCTTTCAGAAGAAAAAAAACACGGAAGTGAAGAGCGAAGAGGTTGGAAGCGAAAAAATCTATCACTTCATTGATGCCAATGGCAAAAGCTATACTTTTAATCTGGATCGCAAGGCATTCAGGAATACGATCGATGTCAAGTCCTTTCGCTTAGATGGGAAGTCCCTGTATGATTTGTATGGCAAGATCTACGAAGCTGATCTGTCCGGGCAAGCACTGGATGAAACGGATGCTGCAAAGTTTCCGAAGACCAAAGGCAGTCAGGGGACGCATATCGGCTATCTGGATCAGGGAAAGCTGACTTATAGCGATGATCAGGTGAAGGGGCGTCTGGGAATTGATGTCTCTTATCACCAGGGTGATATCAACTGGAAGAAAGTGAAGAAATCCGGAGTCTCCTTTGTCTATATTCGTATGGGTTACCGGGGCTATGGCAAGGATGGAAAGCTTGTCGTCGATAAAAAGTTTCAGAAGAACTTAAAAGAAGCGAAAGCGGCAGGCCTTGACATTGGTCTATATTTCTTCTCACAGGCTGTATCCGTTAAGGAAGCAGAGGAAGAGTCGGCATTCCTTTTGAAAAATCTGGGTAAGACAAAATTAGATCTGCCGATCGTCTTCGATCCGGAGAAGATTGACGGCGGTAAGGCGCGGACCGATTCGGTTTCCGGTAAGCAGTTTACAAAGAATGCCATTGCTTTCGCGGAAGCGATCCGGAAGGCGGGCTATCAGCCGGCCCTTTATTTGAATATGGAGTGGCAGGCCAATAAGATCGATATGGAGAAGATCGCCTTGAATGACATCCCTGTCTGGTATGCAGATTATGAACCTTTGCCACAGAGTCCTTATAAATATTACTGCTGGCAGTATTCGGCCACGGGAACGGTGGATGGCATCGACGGCCCGGTGGATCTCGATATCCAATTTGAAGAGAAGAATCAAAAGTAGAAAAATGACAGAAGTAGCAAAGGGAATTTTGATACGGTAGAAGGAAAGCTGAAAAAACACCCGGCCTGATATGTACCCTCTTTACTGGACAAACCAGTTAGGAGGATACATATCAGGTCGGGTGTTTGTATTTACTAGATCTATCGCTCAGAAGAAACGGATCCGGAATGCTTTATCAGCCTGGACTGGAAATACATCAACCGAATTAACCTTCCTTACGGAAACCTGCTCTCTTACGTTCCCGGGGATCCAGGATCTTCTTTCGAATCCGAAGGCTCTCAGGAGTGACCTCCAGAAGCTCGTCGACATCGATATAATCCATTGCCTGCTCGAGTGAGAGGATGGTCGGCGGTGTCAGAGTCAGGGCTTCATCCGAGGAAGAAGTACGGGTATTGGTCAGATGCTTCTTCTTGCAGACATTGATCTCGATGTCCTGAGGACGGTTGGACTCGCCGATGATCATGCCGGAATAAACCTTTTCGCCGGGTCCGATGAAGAGGGTTCCACGGTCCTGTGCAGCGAAGAGACCATAGGTAACGGAGACGCCGGTCTCAAATGCAATGAGGGAACCGTTTTCACGGAATGCGATATCTCCCTTGTAAGGCTCATAGCAGTCGAACATGGTATTGATAACGCCGGTACCCTTCGTCATGGTCATGAAGTCGCCACGGAAACCGATCAGTCCACGGGAAGGAATCCGGAACTCCAGACGGGTGAAACCGGCATTGATGGCACCCATGTTCCGAAGTTCTCCCTTTCTCTGGGAGAGAGCGGAGATGACGGCTCCGGAATATTCATCCGGAACATCGACATAGGCGATCTCGATGGGTTCGGTCTTCTTTCCATTCTCATCGGTATGGAAGATGACTTCGGGCTTTGAAACAGCAAATTCGTAACCTTCACGTCGCATGGTCTCGATCAATACGGACAGATGAAGTTCTCCACGTCCGCTGACCTTGAAAGTATCGGGAGATTCCGTGTCTTCGACACGAAGGGACACATCGGTGTTCAATTCCTTATAGAGACGGTCTCTCAGATGACGGGAGGTAACGAACTTACCTTCCTGACCGGCGAAAGGAGAGTCGTTGATCACGAAATTCATGGAGATGGTCGGCTCGGAGATTTTCTGGAAAGGAATGGAGACCGGATCCCCATTGGTACCGCAAATCGTATCCCCGATCTTCAGGTCGCCGATTCCGGAAATCGCAACGATGGAACCGATCTTGGCCTCCTCGACCGGAACTCTCTTTAAGCCATCGAATTCAAAAAGCTTGGTGATACGAACTTTCTCGGATTTATCGGGATCGTGATGGTTGACAACGACTGCATCCATATTGACCTTTAAGGCACCGTTAGAAACCTTTCCGATACCGATCCTGCCGACGAATTCATTATAGTCGATGGTAGAGATCAGAACCTGAGTATTGGCATCCGGATCCCCCTTCGGTGCAGGAATATAGTCCAGAATGGTATCGAAGAGAGGCTTCATGTCTACTTTTTCATCGTTGAGATTCTTGATGGCGTAACCTTCACGAGCAGATGCGAAAACGAAGGGCGCATCCAGCTGTTCATCACTGGCATCCAGATCCATGAAGAGCTCAAGAACTTCATCCTCCACCTCTTCGGGACGTGCATCCGGACGGTCCAGCTTGTTGACGCAGACGATTACCGGAAGATCCAGAGACAGGGCCTTCATCAATACGAACTTGGTCTGAGGCATAACACCTTCGAAAGCATCTACGACCAGAATAACGCCGTCTACCATCTTAAGGACACGCTCAACTTCACCACCAAAATCCGCATGGCCCGGGGTGTCGACAATATTGATTTTCACGCCCTTATATTCAACAGCGGTATTCTTGGACAGGATGGTGATTCCTCTTTCACGCTCGATGGCGTTGGAGTCCATGACCCGGTCTTCCACTGTCTGATTGTCACGGAAGACGCCGCTCTGCTTCAGAAGCTCATCGACCAGAGTGGTTTTACCATGATCGACATGGGCGATAATTGCTACATTACGAATGTCGTCTCTCGTCTTTATCATTCGATACACACTTTCTTACATGCCTTACGGCAGACTTTTGACTCTGTAATCATAAAACAACTAATTTATTCTATCACAGGAAATCGGATTTTCAATAGGAAGTTTTTGACGGTATTTGTGCCCTTATGGATGGGACAAAGAAAATTTGCATAAAATTTGCAGACAGTTTGTCTCATCAACACATTGACAGTCCGGCGGCTGAAGTGTAGACTTTTATGGAATAAAGTCTTTATGAGAGGAGACCATTATGGCGATTTTTAAAGGTGCCGGTGTCGCTATTGTTACACCGATGAAGAATACAAGTGAGATGGAAGTAAATTACGATAAGCTCGAAGAGATTATCGATGACCAGATCAAGGGCGGCACAGATTGCATTGTCATAGCCGGAACGACCGGTGAGGGCGCTACTTTGACCATGGAAGAGCATAAGAAAGTCATCGCGGCAGCCGTTGAATTTACAAAGCATCGGATCCCTGTTGTGGCAGGAACAGGCTCCAACTGTACCAAGACCGCGATTGAACTCACAAAGGAAGCGGAAAGCGCCGGCTGTGATGGCGCGTTAGTCGTTACTCCTTATTATAACAAGGCAACCCAGCAGGGCCTCATAGAGCATTACAGCATGATCGCCAGAGAAACCAAGCTTCCGATCATTATGTACAATGTGCCCAGCCGGACCGGTACCAATATCCAGCCGGAGACGGTCAAGGCCATCATCGATCGAAATGAAAATGTCGTTGCCATCAAGGATGCGGTCGGAGACCTTTCTCAGACGGCACATATGATGAATCTCTGCGATGGCAAATTGGATCTCTATTCCGGAGAAGACGGTCTTGTCGTACCGATCCTTTCCATGGGAGGTATCGGCTGTATTTCCGTTGTTTCTAACATCGCTCCGAAAGATGAGCATGATATGATCATGGCTTATCTGGATGGAGATACAGAAAAGGCCAGAAAGATGCAGCTTCGTCTGATTCCTCTGGTTGACGCTCTCTTCTCGGAAGTGAACCCGATTCCTGTTAAGAAGGCCATGAATCTCATGGGAATGGATGTCGGACCTCTCAGGGCACCTATGTTCGAAATGTCAGAGGAAAAGGCCCGTGGTCTGGAGAAGGCCATGCAGGAGTATGGACTGCTGTAAGTCTTTGGAAAGGGAAAAGATGATATGACAAAAGTAATTCTTCATGGATGCAACGGTCATATGGGCCGTGTTCTTACCGATATTATTGCAAATGATCCGGATATGGAAGTTGTCGCCGGCGTGGATAAGTACCTGGGCCTGGAGAACAGTTATCCGGTCTTTTCCAGCCTTTTTGAGTGTGATCTGGCTGCAGATGCAGTCATCGATTTCTCCAATGCAGCTGCAGTCGACGATCTTTTATCTTTTTGTGAAAAGAAGACCATGCCGGTCGTTCTCTGCACCACTGGTCTTTCCGATGAGCAGTTGAAAAAGGTAGAGGAAGCTGCTAAGAAAACGGCAGTGCTTCGTTCTGCGAATATGTCTCTCGGGATCAATGCGATCCTTGACCTCTTAAAGAAGGCTTCCCAGGTCTTTGTGCCTGCCGGATTTGATGTAGAGATTCTGGAAAAGCATCATAATCAGAAACTGGATGCTCCGAGCGGTACTGCCCTTGCTTTGGCAGATGCGGTAAACGAGGCTTCCGGCGGCGATTATACTTATATCTATGACCGTCATGACCGGAGAGCCAAGAGAGATCCTAAGGAGATCGGTATTTCATCGATCCGGGGCGGTAATATTGTGGGTGAGCATGATGTGATTTTTGCAGGAATGGATGAAGTCATCACCATTCGTCATACCGCTTACAGCAAGGGCGTTTTTGCCAAGGGTGCGGTAGAAGCAGCTAAATTCCTGGCAGGAAAGCCCGCCGGAATGTACGACATGGCAGATGTGATTGCTGCAAAATAAGACCATGATACCAGGGCGAAAAC
>JAQXPG010000077.1 GCA_029100405.1 Lachnospiraceae bacterium
CATAATGAGGTCCAGATATCTCTGACGATAGCGGGTATCGGTATCCTGAAGTCCGTGGAATTTCTCCGGAAGGATCTGCAGGCTCTTGGAAAGAAGGGTCAGTTCCTTGGCATGAACGGTGATCTCACCGGTCCTGGTGCGAAAAGCAAATCCCTTGACGCCAACGATATCGCCAACATCATACTTCTTGAAATCCGCATAGGCATCATCACCAAGATCATTGCGGGAGACATAGATCTGCATGTCACCCTTCAAATCACGAATATTAATGAAGCTTGCCTTACCCATGACACGCTTGAACATGATCCGGCCGGCCAGGGAAACGACCTTTTCTGCCGGGATCTCGGAAAGTTCGGGAATGATGCTCTTCCCTTCCGCATCAACTTCCGGGACGATTTCGAGCTGATCGAAATTTTCCCGAATATCACTGGTATGGTGGGTCTGATCGTACTTGGTGATCTGGAAAGGATCCTTGCCCTCTGCCTGCAGGTTCGCAAGTTTCTCTCGGCGGATCTTCAGAAGCTGGTTTACGTCCTGTGTCTGTCCATTATTATTCTTTGCCATGTCACTCTCCTAAATTACCAGGCTGGAAATCCAGAACCTTGAACTTCAGCTCACCAACCGGTGCTTCTACTGTCACGATATCCCCTGTCTTGGCCTTCATCAGGGCCGCACCCAGAGGAGAATCGATGGAAAGGGTTCCTTCTTCGGAATTGGCTTCCAAAGAACCGGTCAGACGATAGGTCATCTCCTCGTCTTCTTCGATATCCAGGATCTTCACGGTAGAACCCATGTTGATGGAATCTGTATCCAGTTCAGAAAGGTCAACGACCTCGGCATTCTTAAGGATTGCCTCGATCTCAGCCATACGTCCTGCCAGCTCAGCCTGCTCGTCCTTCGCTGCATCGTACTCTGCGTTCTCGGAAAGGTCGCCCTGGGCACGTGCCTCTTTGATCTTCTCGGAGTTTTCCTTCATCCGAACGTTTTTAATATCATAATACTCATCTTCCAGCATTTTCTTCTTTTCTGCTGTCATGATATTTTTCTTAGCTTCCATGATCAAAACCCTTTCTTTCTCTGCTTCATATCATCGAAAACAGCGATGATTCGCCGTTTCATAAGTATTTCCTTGTTCTATAAGTCTACGCTCGCGATTAAATATTATAGGGTGTGGCCGTCTTGCTTGTCAAGAGCCGCTCTGAAATCAGAAAATGGCAGACCTGCGATAGCGGAAAATGACCTTCCCTTCGATATCGCAGGCCTGCCCCCAATGCAGAATAAGATTCCAATCGATCTATCTTCCGGTTCCCCGATCCGGAAGCCTCATGCAATAAGTTTCATAACTCCGTTCCTCCTGGATGATTCCTTCCATAACAGATCATTCTCCCCGAATCATCCCTTATATTCAATAACTCATTCTCCCCGGAATGATTCCTTCCATAACAGATTATTCTCCCCGGAATCATCCCTTATCTTCAATAACTCATTCTCCCCGGAATGATTCCTTCCATCATAGATTTTTCTCCCCGGAATCATCCCTTATATTCAATAACTCATTCTCCCCGAAATGATTCCTTCCACAGCAGATTATTCTCCCTGGAATCATCCTTTATCTTCAATAACTCATTCTCCCCGAAATGATTCCTTCCATAACAAATTATTCTCCCCGGAATCATCCTTTATATTCAATAACTCATTCTCCCCGGAATGATTCCTTCCATAACAAATTATTCTCCCCGGAATCATTCTTTCAATACAGCAAAGCTCTGGCTTCCCATCGTAAGACAAGGGCCTTTCAGACCAACCTCGTGAATCGAGAATCGAATCTTTCGTCCTTCCACTTCCGGAATAATGACTTCCTTTTTCTCCCCGTCCGGATTGATGGCCAGGATCAGATCTCCTCTTTGATAAATATAGGGCTGCCCTTTTCTGGAATACAGAGGCCGGAAGGCTGCATCAGCCTGCAGGTCTTCTTCCTCATGGCGAAGCTTGATCAGGCTCCTTGTCGTTTCCAGAAGAGAATCGGCTTTCCCCTCCATGGCCTGAACGGATGGCGCACCCTCTGCATCATCCACCGGGAGATAAAGCTTTTCGGGATCTGCCGTAGAAAATCCCTTATTCCTGCTGTCATCCCATTGCATGGGCGTCCGGCTTCCGGTTCTCTGGAAACCTCCTTCTTTGCTTGGCAGATTCAGATACCGCATTCCAATCTCATCTCCATAATAGAGGAAGGGAACCCCCGGCATAGTCAGAACAAAAGCATAGAAGAGCTTCAGTTCTTCATCGGTCAGCGTTCGTTTCGGCCGAGGCGTATCATGATTAGATGTCAGGAAACTGATATATCCCTTATCGCGGCTGCTGTTATATTTATTAATGTAGTCATCCAGAAAACGATTGATGTCACCACCGGCACCCTTCTTAAAATAGCTTCGGTCTTCCTTTGGATGCGGTTCATAATCACGAACCAGGCTGTTATAGCCATTGTTCCAGTGGTCCAGATAGAAATCCATATGGAAGCCACCCTTCACGATGGCCTGCCTCGGATTCGACCATTCGGAAACCAGGGCCGCCTCAGGATAATCCTGATCCAGCATCGCCCGGACATCCCGCCAGATCATGGCGACATGCTCCTTATCGAAATCATCGTCATCCTTGACCAGCGAATCTGCCATATCGCATCGGAACCCGTCACAGCCCAGATCCAGCCAGAAGCGCATGACATCCTTCATGGCCTCTCTGGTCTTCTGACACGCGGGATCATCCCAGCTCTTCTGCCAATCCTTCGTAACCTTGCCAAATCCATAATTCAAAGCCGGCTGGAAAGCGAAGAAATTCAGCATATAGCATCCGTCCCGCTCACTCGCACCCGCGATATAGGGATGTCCTTCAATACCGGAGAAAGCACCATTGGTCCAGACATAGCGATCGGAATAGGGGTTCTTTTCGGCCTTTTTCGACTCCTGAAACCATTCGTGTTCATCTGAAGTATGGCCCGGCACGAGGTCAATCAGGACGTGTATGCCTCTTTTATGGGCTTCCTTGAAAAGCCTTTCCGCATCCTCCTTGGTTCCATAGCGCGGGGCAACCTTCTTATAATCCCTGACATCATAACCGGCATCCCGGAAAGGCGAATCATAAAAGGGATTCAGCCACAAGGCATTGCAGCCCAGCCCTTTCACATAATCGAGTTTTTCTATAATACCATTCAGATCCCCGATTCCGTCGCCATTCGAATCATAAAAGCTCTGCGGATAAATCTCATAAAATACCGCATCTTTCAGCCATTTCGGCATCTATATCACTCTTATCCTTTCTAAATATAAACCGATATTAACCGATCCTTCCATCTGCATGGTTCCCGGCAGTTTCATCTGCCATAAAACCCGTCTTTCTTTTCAGCCGAACCAATCCGGGCAGTCACGTCCTCTCAAGGACATGCCCGATATCCCCGTCCGGATAAATGACCAGACTTCTCCCATACTGCAATTGCAGGATCTCCTTCTCCTTCTGCAGGCGCTCCTCCGAAAAATGAAAGGTATTGAGGTAGATCGCATCCATCCCGACCTTCCCGGCAATCTGCATATCCGACCGGAAGTCATTCCCGACCATTACCGATTTCTCCACGGAGAGACCATGCTTTTTCAGTAAGGCCTCCATAAAATAACGCGAAGGCTTCCGCAGCCTCCATTCGCTGGAGATGAAGATATCATCGAAATATCCCGTCAGCTCCTCTGCCTCGATCTCAGCCCTCGTGAATACCCCCTGGGCATTGGACAAAAGGTAGACCCGGATTCCATTTTCCTTCAAAGTTTCCAGAACCTGTTTCGTGTTAGTATAAGTAGAAAACCTTTTCCTGGAAAGGATCCGGAAGGTGTTCGCCATGAGATCAACCCAATCGGAAGATAACAGCTCTTCCTCTGTATGTCTTTCATGAATCCGATAAGAAGATGGTCTATATTTCGGGGCCTCTCTTAAGAGCCTTACGAAGACTCGTTTCAAATCGATTTCCGGCAGGAGCCCCTTTTCTTCGAAAGAGCTTGACAAGGCCAGTCGAAGCCGCTCTGTCTCGTCTTCGACCAGCTCATGATATTTCTGATACAAGTCCTTCGGCTGATAGACGGCCCCGTAGACACCGTAGAGATCTGCCATCTCTTTCCAGAGTTTCGGATCTTCTTCATCGGTTTCGATGTCCACTAAAGTTCCATAAAAGTCAAAGATGACATTCTCGTAAGTCATTGATTCTCTTTCTCTGTCCTTATGGTTATTGCTCCGTCAGCACTGCTATATCATAAGAAGGAATGGTAAGCGTCTTCTTCTCGTACCTGACCTCTGCCGTCGAAACATTTAAAACCGCAGCCAGCTTGTCGAAGCCCGATCCACTTAGATCCACCTTTTCGGTCTTTTTCGACAGATTCAAAACAAGCATGACCTTCTTTCCCTTCCATTCCTTCACCATGACAGCGGTATTCTTTGTACTTCGTTTCTCGTCAACCCTGGTCTTTCCTTCTGCAATTTCCGGGAAAGCTGACCGGATCCGAATCGCATTCCGATAATAATTATAGATAGAAAGCGGATCCGACTTCTGCTTATCATAAGCCGGATAAACCATTTTGACGTCATCCGAACCGACCGGAGGATCACACATGTACTTGCCATCCTTTTTCCCGGTCCAGAGCATAGGCTGTCTCTTGTCCTCATCCTTTCCGGATCCCTTCATACCGAGTTCCTCTCCATAATAGACGAAGGCATTGCCCCGGGTCATAAGGTTCAAGGCACCCGCGACTTTGGTCTTCGCCTTGGCCTTTTTCATTCCGGCATAGTATCCTGCTGACCGGGCCATATCATGATTGGTATAGAAGGGGGCATTGATGGCATTGGGATTATTTTTCGCATACAGGTCTTCTTCTTTGACCAGGGCTTTGGCAAATTGCAGGGCATTATAGCTTCCCCGGCTGGTTCCTGTGATAACTCCGCTGTCATCTGCAAAAGCAAAATCAAAGAAGGAATCCACGCCGCTCTGGTAATAAGAAGCATATTCCAGCTGATTGGTCCATGCCTCGCCAACCAGGTAGACATTCTTTCGAATGCCTTCCGCTGTATCCTTCAGCCACTTTAAGAAAGCAATATTGGATTTCTCATCCCCTGTATAATAGGAAGTAACCGCATCCAGGCGGAAGCCGTCAACCTTCCTGTCCAGCCAGAACTTCATAATGTCTTTGATTTCACTTCTGACTGCCTGGCTGTCCAGATTCAGATCCGGCATCCCACTCCAGAAACGAGCCTCATAATACCACTGGCTCCCGGCCAGTTTCACATAGCCGTCTTTTTGTTCCCGGGAGAAATGATAATAATCGAAATAAGGGCACTGCGAAGGATCCGGATTCTGATCTCCCAGACTTTTCAGATACTGAGCGGCACTAAGAAACCAGGGATGGTGGTCCGAAGTATGGTTGATAACGAGGTCATAATAGACTTTCATGCCTCTTTTATGGCACTTTTGGATGAGATCCTCGTAGTCCTCCATACTGCCGAAATCCGGATCGATCGATTTATAGTCCACAACATCGTATTTGTGATAGGAATAGGCTTTTGAAACCGGTGTCAGCCAGATGCCATCGACACCCAAGCTTTGTTCCGATTCCTTCTTGCCATCGTTCAGATAATCCAGTTTCTTTTCGATCCCTTTCAGATCTCCGATCCCATCTCCATTGGTATCGGCAAAGGCATAGGGACAGATCTCATATGTCGTCCCATAAAAGCCATCCGCCTTACATTTCTTAAGGTTTCGGTTTACCGTATCCATCTGCACTGTTTTCCCTCCGGATGGGTTTTGGGCCATCTCTCCGCAAGCGGAAAAACAGCCCGAAAGGAGGGACAAAAGAAGGAAAAAAGCGAAAAGGACACGAACTCTCTTAGCCTTTAACCGCACCGGTAACTCCTTCTACATAATATTTCTGCATGAACATAAATAAGACAGCGATCGGAATCGAGACGACAACTGCGCCTGCCGCAAAGGAGGTATACCACTGATGGATATATTCCTTCTGCAGCATATTCCAGAGACCGATGGCCACGGTATATTGGTCTGAATTTGCTCCACAGATGACACTGGCAAAAATGAAATCTACCCAGGGTCCGATGAAGGAGGTCAAAACCGTATAGATGATAATCGGCTTGGACAAGGGCATAGTGATCCTGGTAAAAACCTGCCACTGGGTTGCGCCGTCAATAATAGCGGCTTCATCGATAGAAAGAGGAACCGTATCAAAGAATCCCTTGGCGATCTGGAAGCCCATGCCCGAGCACGCGGAATAGACCAGCATCAGTGCAATGATAATACCCTGTCCCTTCAGAAGTCCCATGGCTTTCAGGATATAATACTGCGCAACCATGGACATAAAGCCCGGGAAGAGGCCGAGGATCATGGCTATGTTCATATAAGGCTTCCGGAACTTAAATCTCATGCGTGACAGGCAGTAGGAAACCGAGAGAACAAAGAAGGTGGAGATAATGCAGGTAACCACAGCGATCACCAGTGTATTGCTGAACATCCGTGGGAAGTTCAGCACGTTATGATCCGTGAAAAGTTTTACATAGTTATTCAATGTATAATGCTTGGGAAAGAAGGTATCCACATAAGACCCCGGTTCTTTTCGAAAGCTTGTTAACACAATCCAGACAATCGGCATGACCCAGAGAAAAGCCAGGACCGCCAGAAAGGCGTGAACAATGATGTTTACGACCAGTTTTCTTGGATTTATATATTTCCGTCTTGTCGCATGTTTGATCTGACTCATCGAAACGCCTCCTCATCCTTATAGGAACTTGAATTTCTGTAAGTTACAAGCGTTATAACCGTAAGAATTACAAAGGTGAAGATGCCGATGACAGCGCCGATATTGTAGTACTGCTGGTTGATCGTCAGTTTATAAAGCCATGTAACCAGAAGATCTGTCTTACCGGCGGTATCTCCAAGTTCGGTCGGTCCACCTCCGGAAAGAAGGAAAATAACGTTGAAGTTATTAATATTTCCGCAGAAAGAGGTGATCAGGTAAGGCGTTGTAATAAAGAGCATGTAGGGAAGGGTGATCTTGAAGAAAATCGTCGCCGGACCGGCTCCGTCTACCCTGGCTGCTTCGTTCAACTCGGCCGGGATATTCTGCAGAATACCAGTTACCTGCAGCATGGTATAAGGGATACCAACCCAAAGGTTAATCACAATGACTGTGACTCTTGCCCAAATCGTATTGGTGAAGAAAGGCAGGGGCTTGGAAATCAATCCCCACTCCTGAAGCAGGACATTCACTGCACCCTGTGGCTGCAGCATAGTTCTCATAATAAGAAGGGAAACGAACTGTGGTACTGCAATGGATAAAACAAAACAGAATCTCCAGAATGCCTTCCAGTGTGTGTCTTTCCGGTTAATAATCAAGGCCAGAATCATGCCCAGGATATAGTTTAAGAAGGTGGCAAAGATAGCCCAGATCAGGGTCCATGCTAAAACGCCCCAGAACTGGCGTCCGATATTTCCCTTCATATTGAGAACCCGGCCAAACTGTTTCAATCCATCCCAGTCAAAGAGCGTCAGATGATCTCCTTCCACCGAATAGTTGGTAAAGGCCATTGAAATCATGAATACGAGCGGAACGATATTAAATATCAGGATTCCTAAGCAGGGAAGTGTCATCAGGGTTACATGGAGTTTTTTATCTGTCAGGGTAATCAAATCCTCAATTGGCGTAGGAACATGTTCGTCATTTTCCATGAGAACCTGGCAATGATAAGACTGTCTTAACTGAAGAACCCAGAGAAGAACGATTGCCGCAATGACAAATAACGTAATAACTCCATACAAAAGAATCAGAAGGGAATTATCTCCTTTGGAATATTCAAAAACGCCCTTTGATTCATTCCATACCTTGCCCTGTGCTTGATCTCCAAGCCCTGGCAGTTTGATAAGATTATCACATCCATTTTTGACCATGAAGACAACAAAGGCTATTTCAAAGAGGAATACAATCAGCCCCTTTAATAACTGCTTATGTGTCATGAGACCAAATCCCATGAAAATGCAGGAAAGCCTTGTCTTAAAGTCTCCGTATTTCAAAGCGTTCTTCACGGTATACTTATATTTATGTTCAGATAATGCCGTAGCTGTCATTTTGATTCCATCGCTTTTCTAAAATTCATTTAAAAACGCGGCCAGAGAAATCTCCAGCCGCGTACTTCTTCGTAAAATTATTCCGGCCTAAACATCAGAGATGAATTCTTGCTTCATTCATCAGTCAACTGCAGAGGCATTGATCTGTTCCTGCAGCTTTGCGGTCTGTTCAGCAGAGCTATCCTTGGTGATCTTACCACTGAGGATATTGTTACCCATGGCTGCAGCCGGATCCCACCAGTTGCCCATTGCCTTAAAGGAAGGCTGAAGGATGGAATTCTTATCAATGGTTTCAGCCTGAACGGTTGCCAGCACATCGCTTTTTACATCGATAGAAGTATCGGTCGGGATAATGTTTCTAGTCTTATAGTGATCTTCCTGAGCCTTGGTAGAACCAAGATAAGATGCCAGTGCAACGGCAACTTCCTGATTCTTGCAGTTCGGGTTTACACCGATTGCCTTAGATCCTCCGAAGGACTTCATCTGCTTTGCTTCTCCACCGATATTGATGGTCGGAAGGGTTGCAACGCCAAGCTTGTCTGCTCCGATCTGCTTCTGAGCATTCTGATAATCCCAGGAGCCGGAGAAGAATGCATCGATGCCCTTACCGAAGTTTGAAAGTCCGGATCCGTCGGCATCATTGACAAGCTTTCCGCTTGCTACAGCATCGATCAAATAGTCTGTTACCTGAGATGCATTATCGCCCAGCTGAATGCCGGCCTTTTCATCCTGACCGTCCTTTCCGAAGAAGGTTGCTCCGTTTGCAGCATAGAAGGCACCGATATACCAGCCATTGGACAGCTGAAATGCAACCTTGCCCTTCTGCATCATGGTGTCAAGGCTCTTTACGTCATCTTCTGTGAAGACATCTTTGTTGTAATACATAAACCAGGTATTTCCGGTGAAAGGAACGCCATAGATTCCGTCCTTGTAGGTAACGGAATTCACAACGGCATCGGAATTGCTCTTCTTGATTTTATCTACCGTCTCACCGCCAAGTTCTGAGATCGCATTGGCATTCACAAGAGTACCAATCTGATCATTTGCGAACATGTAAACATCAGCCGCTGCTGTCGGATCCTTTGTGACGTTCTTTCCGGCATCACCTTCTGAGCATGTGCCATACTTGAATGTGATCTTCCAGTCTGAGTGCTCCTTGGCGAAGTTCTCGCACTCGGTCTGAAGCCACTTGCCGTTTTCATCGGACTGATCTTCCTGAGGTCCCCAAACGGTAAGGGTCACTTCCTTGCTCTCGCTCTTTTTCGAAGTGGTTTTGGTCTCCGTCTTACTCCCTGATCCGCATGCAGTCACCATAGAAGCAACTGTTGCTGCTGAAAGTACTAGTGCTGTGGCTTTTTTAAATTTCATCTCATACCTCCCTCAAATACTACTTAAAACGTCGGAAACGTTTTCGCTGATGAACCTATTCTATTTGTAAACGTTTTCAAAATCAATGCTATGAATTAAACAGAATTTAAACTTGAATTTTATGCACGTTGTACAGTTTTACAGTCGAATTTGCTAATATTGTTGCTTTTTTGGCATAAATAATTGAATTTTTGGAATTTTGAATGGGATGAATTGAAATGACTGCTTTGTTTGTCGGGAACGGTTTCCGAAAAGTTTTCGTTTTCTTGCGTAGAGTCTGCTATATATTTTCCAAGAGTTTCTCCAGATCCCGGTAGGAGGTCACCTGATTCACTTCTCTCCGGAAGGCGGATGCGCCGCGATAACCCATGGTATACCAG
>JAQXPG010000078.1 GCA_029100405.1 Lachnospiraceae bacterium
ATCCAATGTCTCCTCGAAGTCTTCTTCGGTCTCACCCGGATAGCCGACAATGATATCGGTCGACAAGGCAACATCCGGTATTGCTTCCCGGATCCGCCGAACCAGATCCAGATAGGATTCCTTGGTATACCTCCGGTTCATGTCCTTCAGAATACGGCTGGAACCGGACTGAAGAGGAAGATGGATATGATGGCAGACATGCCTGGAACTTGCAATGGTATCGATCAATTCCTGGGACAGATCCTTGGGATGGCTTGTCATGAAGCGGATCCGTTCGATCCCCTCTACCTCGTCTACATCATGGAGCAGTTCTGCAAAGGAAACGGGAGGATCCAGCTCTTTTCCATAGGAATTGACATTCTGTCCTAAGAGCATGACCTCCTTGACACCGTCCTTTACCATCTTTTCGACCTCGGAAAGAATCGCCTTGGGATCCCTGCTCTTCTCCCTTCCGCGAACATAAGGGACGATACAGTAACTGCAGAAATTGTTGCAGCCGTAAGAAATATTGATCCCCGTCTTAAAGCGATAGGTTCGGTCAATCGGCAGATTTTCTACCGGCTCATCGCCCTTTTCCAGGACATGGACCGTTCTCTTTCCTGTCTTCAGATTCTCAGTCAGAAGTTCCGCCAGCTCATGGATATTATGGGTACCGAACATGATATCTACAAAGGGATAACTCTGTTTAATCTTGTCCACCACTTGTTTTTCCTGGATCATGCAGCCGCAAATGGCGATTTTCATATGAGGATTCTGGTCCTTATAACCATGAAGTATGCCTAATCTTCCGAAAACCCTGTTATCAGCGTTTTCCCGGACGGTACAGGTATTATAGACAACAAAATCAGCGTCCTCGGAATCAGACTTTTCATAACCGATGTCCTCAAGAATGCCGCGCAATTTTTCCGAATCTCTGGCATTCATCTGACAGCCAAAAGTTGTCACATGGAATGTCAGCTTACGACCGGCCTCCTCCTCTTCTCTTTTCAGAAGTTTCCTGGCCTCCCCGATAAAATAATACTGGCGCTCCGGCTCAGTGGTTGGAATCTGAACTTGATTCTGCATATCATTTCCTTTTCTAAAATTTATAGATCTTTTGATCTGTTACCAGATAATCCAAAGGCATGTCCCAGTCTTCTGTCGGAATACGATCTTCGACTTGATGTGAAAAAGCGGTGCCGATCCGTATGATCTGCGGATGCTCTGCAAAAAAGCGGTCATAGAAGCCGCCGCCATATCCGATCCGGTCTCCCTTTCGGTCAAAGACCAGACCCGGCGTAATGGAAAGAAGAAGCCTGTCCTGGTCTGATAATGCGTGTTTTTCATCCGAAAATTCCGGTTCCGGGATCTGCATGACCCCCGGTCGGAAGGAATCCATGGAATCCACCTGAAAAAAACGGATCTCCTTCTTTATAAGATCTGTGACTGGAAAATACAGATCCCGTCCATGATCCATCCATTCCTGATAAAGAGGAATCAGATCGATCTCATTTCCGATCGGATAATAACAAAGCAGGGACAGGTCGTCCGGAAAAGAATGGATCAGCTTCCTGAGATGACGACGGACCAAAACAGAAGAAAAGCGGACATGATCCGCAGTCATATGATTTCTCAGAGCCTTATGAAAGCGTCTGCTACGGTCGGTCTCTAATCGAATTTTCGTTTTCTCCTCTGATCCTGCCTTCCTCATCCGATATCATCCTCCAGAAAATCAATCAAATCAAAATCTTCATCCAAATGCGGTAAGAAGAGACTTCCTTCCACAGAACCCTGAAACATCCGATGGAGAACGCCGACATGGTCTGCATTTGCAATCAGCATGGCGATGCCCGAATTTACAACAATTTTTGCTGCCCGAAGCTTGGTGGACATACCGCCGGTTCCGACATCACTGCCCGGCTGGTCGCTGGCCATAGAAAGAATATGATCATCCAGTCGATCAATCAAAGGGATCAGCCTGGCATCCGGATCCTTTTTGGGGTCATTGCTATAGAGGCCGTCAATATCCGAAAGAAGGACCAGAAGGTCTGCATCTGTCAAAGCAGCCACCATGGCAGACAAAGTATCATTGTCGCCAAACTGGATCTCATAGGTTGATATGGTATCATTCTCGTTTACGATTGGGATCACACCCTCTCGAAAGAGCTCATTGAAGGTATTCTGGGCATTTTTTCTGGAAACATTATCGATCATGGTCGCCTTGGTCATTAAGACCTGACCGGACACCTGACCATATTCGCGGAAAAAATTCTGATAAACAGACATGAGCCTGGCCTGACCGACTGCTGCAAGGGCCTGACGCTGCGGCAGGCTTTTCGGCCGTTCCGTGATTCCCAGATTCTGCCTTCCGATTGCAATTGCACCGGAAGAAACCAGGCAGACATCGAGCCCCCGATTCTTTAAGTCCGAAAGTTCCCGGACCAGGTGCTCGATTTTCACGAAATCCAAATGACCGGTCTCCGGATGGGTCAGGGAATTGGATCCGATCTTTACAATGATGCGATGGATCTTTGAGAAATCAAAACCAGCTGCAGCTATGTTCTCCCGCCCGGGCCGATTCGATTTGGTATTAGTAACATTTGACATGATAAATTCCTTTCCAAACGTTATTACAATACCATATTTGATCATTTTTCGCACTAGAGGATGAAAATAAGCCCTGTCTTTCGAATGGAAAACAGGGCTTATTTTTTCTTCTATTTATATTTATTCAAAAGTCTTTCTTATTCCGAAGCTGCCGAAGCTCCCAGCGGATCAGCTGTCTTTTCTTCCGATGGAAGGCGAACCTGACCGGGCTGGAGAAGAATGATCTTTCTCGGACACTTCTCAGCACAGATACCACATCCCGTACATTTTGACTGGTCGATCTCTGCAATATTATTTACTACATGAACCGCATCCGAAGGACAGTTCTTCTCACAGATCCTGCAGGCAATACAGCCAACGCTGCATTCCTTCATGACATCCTTACCCTTTTCCTCATTTCTGCAAGATACGACATAGGCGCTGTCATAAGGAACAAATGTGATCAGATTCTGAGGACAAGCCTTGATGCATTTCCCGCAAGCCTTACATTTCTCCTTATCCACACGGGCGATTCCATCGATGATGTGGATCGCATCAAATTCACAGACATTGACGCAGTCACCAAATCCCATGCAGCCGAAACTACAAGCCTTATGGCTGCCGCCCGGGACCATCTTTGCTGCAGCGCAGCTCTCAAAACCACTGTAAAGATAGCGGTCTTTTGCCTTGGTACAGTCGCCGCTGCAACGGACATAGGCAACTTTCTTTTCTTCTTTTCCGGCTTCAACGCCCATGATGCCGGCAATGATTTTTGCAACCGGCTCGCCGCCGACCGGGCACTGATTCACTGCTGCTTTTCCCTCTGCAATTGCCTTGGCGCAGTCAGCACATCCGGCATAACCACAGCCGCCGCAATTATTTCCGGGCAGTGCGTCTAATACAGCGCTCTCCTTGGGATCTACCTTGACTTCAAATTTCCTGGCGGAAAAGGTCAGAAAGAAGCCGATCAGACATCCGGTCAGACCGATCAATACGGTCGCAATGATGATTCCATACATAATCTACTCTCCCTTCCGCTTCAGACTCCGGAGATCATTCCGGAAAAGCCCATGAACGCGATTGCCATAAGACCTGCCGTAACGACTACAATCGCAGATCCCCGGAAGGCATGAGGGATATCATTGGATTCGATCTTCTCCCGGATGCCGGCCATGATAACAATAGCAATGGCAAAACCAACGGCAATACCAAAGCCGTAAACCGTACCGGTCAGAATATTGTATTTATATTTCACAATATTCAAAGCTGCTCCGAGTACACAACAGTTGGTTGTGATCAGTGGCAGATAGATACCCAGGGCACGGTAAAGGGACTGTACATTCTTTTTCAGGAACATCTCAATGAACTGAACCAGAGCCGCAATGACAAGGATGAATACGATCGTATTCATATAGTCCAGATTCAAAGGTTTCAAGATGAATTCATGAATGATGCTGGTCACCAGGGAGGAAAGAGTTACTACGAAAATAACAGCTCCGCCCATACCTGCCGCTGTGCTGACCTTCTTCGATACACCGAAGAAAGGGCAGAGGCCGAGGAACTGGCTCAGCACGACATTATTCACAACGGAGGACGAAATCAGGATTAAAATTAAGGTTTTCATTTCTTATCCTCCTTATTCACTGAAATAGTTTCTTTTGTATTTGCTTCTGCTTTGGCAGAGGCGGCAGCCTTTTTCTCTTCTTTCTCTGTCTTTTCTGACAGGGTATTGGGCTGCATGCCGTGGCAGGAAGCACGAAGAGCGCAGCCACTGCAATCACCGGTATAAATACATCCCTGTGCAGGAGGAAGCGGCTTTCCTTTTGCAGCAGCCTTCTCTCTTACGATCTTCATGACGGCGATCAGGATCGCCATAATAAAGAAGGCTCCGGGAGCCAGGCCGAAGATGGAGATCGGCGTATAGCCGGCCTTGCCTGTGGACGGATCTGCCAGAGGAAGAATCTGAATACCGAAGATCTTACCCTGAGCCAGGATCTCACGAACTGCACTGATCAAGGTCAGGGATATGGTAAAACCAAGTCCCATGCCAAGGCCATCGAAGAGCGAAGCGATCACACCATGACTTTTTGCGTAGGCTTCTGCACGTCCGAGGATAATACAGTTTACAACGATCAGAGGAATAAAGATTCCAAGAGAATCATAGAGTGCCGGTACGAAACCCTGCACCAGAAACTGAACAATCGTAACCAGAGTGGCAACAACTACGATATAGGCCGGCATACGAACCGTATCCGGGATGATCTTTCGGAGTGCCGAGATCACAACATTCGATAGAACGAGAACGGCTGTCGCGGACAAGCCCATACCAATGGCATTAAATACGGTGGTTGTGATCGCAAGGGTAGAACACATACCAAGCATCAGAACCGTAGTCGGGTTCTCACGGAAAATACCATTCCAGAGCCGTTCCAGAGGAGTATCTGCCTTAAGCTTTTTCATCTTACTTTCCTCCCTTAAGCTCGCTGTTATAATAGGTAAAGCCGGCATCCACTGCAGTAGTCATTGCACGGGAAGTAATGGTTGCGCCGCTGATTGCTTCGATCTCATTTTCTCCCTTCTCAGAGCCATGCTTTACAACACTGTAATTACCGTTTTTCAGTTTCTTAAACTGATCACAGAAATCTTTATCGCTGTTTGAATCATCTTCCGTTGCCTTCATTCCAAGACCGGCCGTTTCGCTGATCGAGGTAATGGAGTAACGGGTCATATTTCCATCCTGATCGATTCCCATGGAGAAAGTAATATCTCCGCCGTATCCAGCAGACGAAGTCAAGGTAATGACATAACCTATATTCTTGCCCGAAGAATCCTTGGCTTCCACGACTGCATTGATGGTATCCTTATCAAAGCCTTTCTTATGAATCAAAGCGGTAGCCTTATTGGTATCAAAGCCCTTCACTTCATCAAATTTCTTCGCCTTGGGAAGAACTTCGCGATAAGCCTCCTGAGTGGCCTTCTCCTGTGCCGCTGCAATCGGTTGCTTTGTCACTTCATGTGCTGTACCAAGACAGAAACCGGAGACCAATGTGATCAGAGTCAGAATCAGTGCGTCTTTTGTGCCTTTCTTCATTTCGTCTCCCCTCCCTTCTTCTCTTTTACGATACCGAAAGCAGTCGGAACTGTAACACGCTCGATGAGAGGAACAATCAGATTGGAAATAATGATTGCATAACTTACGCCCTCTGCAGAGCTTCCGAAGATCCGGAACAGTCCGGTCAAAAGACCGAGAAGAATTCCATAGAGAATCTGTCCGTTAGGTGTAATGGGGCTTGTGACATAATCGGTTGCCATAAAGAATGCGCCGAGGATCAGCCCGCCTCCGCAGATCTCTTCGATCAGGTAAGTCAAATCAAAACCATGTCCGCCAAAAAGCAGAATGAAAACAGAGAAGGAGATCAGATAAGTTGCCGGGATCCGAAGCTTGATCACGCCGGTCAGAAGCAGAATGATCGCACCGATCAGAAGAGCAATCACACTGGTCTCACCGATCGTTCCGGCTTCCGTACCTAAAAGCATCTTGACCGGATCTACGGACTGGCCTGCCTTCAAATTGGCAAGCGGCGTTGCTGTTGTCACACCGTCGTAGCTGAAACTTGTCATCTGCTGGGTAAAGGACAAAAGCAGGAAACATCTGGCAGCAAGCGCCGGATTCATAAAGTTCTGTCCCAGACCGCCGAAAAGCATCTTGACAACAACAATAGCGAAGAATCCACCCAAAACCGGAACAAACCAGGATACGGTATGAGGCAGGTTCAGACCTAAGAGAAGGCCTGTCACAACTGCCGACAGATCGCTGATGGTGTTCTTCTTATGAACAATTCTGTCATAGACATATTCCGAAGCCACACAGGAGCAGATGGATAGAACAAGCACCAAAAGAGCCCTGGGTCCGAAATTAAAAATACCGAAGATCGTCGCAGGGAGAAGTGAGATAATCACCCAAAGCATAATCTTCTGTGTGTCCATCTTCTCTCTGACATGGGGAGAAGACGTTACATGTATCAGTTCACTCACGGATATTCACCTCTTCCTATTTCTTCTGCTTTCTCTTGTCTGCCAGGATCTGTTTCTTCATGGTCCGGATCTCTTGAGCCAGAGGTCTTCTGGCCGGACATACATAAGAGCAGCTTCCGCATTCAATACACTCAAGTCCGTATAATTTCTCAAAAGATGCCTTATCTCCATGCTCTGAGAGCTTGGACAGATGGGCCGGGAGCAGTCTCTCCGGGCAGGCATCCACACAGCGTCCGCAGTTAATGCAAGGCGTTGTCTCATACTTTGATGCTTCATCTTCTGTAAAGCAAAGTAAGGCGGATGTTGTCTTGGTAACCGGAACATCGAGATCAAACATTGCAAATCCCATCATAGGACCGCCGGAGATCATCTTGGCTGCAGATGCCTTGAGTCCGTCTGCAGCATCAAGGATTTCCTGAATGGAAGTTCCGGTCAGAACCTTGAAATTCCTCGGATCTGTAACTGCATCGCCGGAGACGGTAAAGATCCGATCCATCAAAGGCTTTCCAAGCGTTACCGCATCATCGATTGCACAGATCGTTTCCACATTATCGACAATACAGCCCGCATCTGCCGGAAGCATCTTGGAATTGATGTCTCTGCCGGTAACCGCATGAATGATCTGACGCTCACCGCCCTGAGGATACTTGGTCTGAAGCTCTGCCACGGTGATCCTCGGGATATCCTTAACGAGTTCGGAAAACTTCTGCAGACAATCCGGTTTATTATTTTCGATTGCAAGGATTCCCTTGGCATTGTCGAAAAGGCTTAAGATAATTTCCATACCCCGGACCAGTTTTTCCGGATGCTCTACCATCATCCGGTAGTCACAGGTGAGATAAGGTTCGCATTCTGCACAATTGGCGATGATATAATCGATCTTTGCAGGGTCCTTCGGTGCAAGCTTTACATGAGTCGGGAAACCTGCGCCACCCATACCGACAATACCGGCATCCTTAATCTTCTTAAGAATTTCCTCTTTGGAAAGCTTATGGAAATCCGGCGTCTCCTGATAAGGCACTTCCTCATACTGTCCGTCATTCTCCACGATGATGGCATCCACCATATCGCCGGTTGCATTCCGATGTTTTTCCAACGCCTTGACCGTACCTGAAACAGAACTGAAAACCGGTGCCGATACGAATCCACCGGCTTCTGCCAACAACTGTCCCCGTAAGACATGATCTCCCTTTGCCACGACAGGCTTAGCCGGAGCACCAATGTGCTGCGACATAAGAAAAGTCAGATCCCCCTTGGGAAGCAATTCTTTGATTGGCTTGTCCTTCGAGAGATCCTTCCCTTCAATGGGATGAACCCCTCCCTGAAACGTATGTAAGCCCATGAACTGACCTCCTTTGTATTACGCATACAATACAAATTTCTAAACCTATGATGTCGAAGTCAAAATCCCTTAACAAGACAAGATATAATACTTATAAAGTCTTTTGCTTCTGATCATCATTATAACACTTTTTGTAAAAATCAATAGAAATTTGTCATGTATTTTGTATGGAATTATGCATTTTGTGAGAACCAATCTTTTAATTGTAAAAACTGTTATACGATATGCACAAGAAAATGGCCATTTTCTAATTATATGTTAAATATTTAACAACACCAGTTAAGAAATGCAAGCCTAAGGCAAATCCGTTATAATGCTTATAGTAGTTATCAGGTGATGACATGTCGAAAGCTGCTTTGTAAGCTTCTTTGGTAGATAAAATGAAAGAAATTACTTATCCGAAAAAAAGAATAGAAAGGACTCCGACGGCCCTAAGACAGCTGACAGGAGATGATCTCTTTTTGGATATTGAGACAACCGGCCTGTCCTCAAAAAGAAATAAAATCTATCTGATCGGGCTCGGAAAGTTCAATATAGAAGATTCCACCATCTCTGTTCGTCAATTATTTGCAGAGGAAGAAAAGGAAGAGGAAGCTATTTTAAAAGCCTTTCAAAAGGAATTGGAAGGGACCGCTTCCATTATAACCTTTAATGGGAATCGATTTGATCTGCCCTTTCTGAGAGATCGGCTTCAGGCTTTCGGTCTGGATCCCGGTCCTTTGGAAAGAATATTGAAAAAAGATCTGTATCTGGATTTTAAACCGGCAAAAAAGTATTATAACCTGCCTTCTCTCCGCCAGAAGTCGATCGAAGCTTTCCTTGGTATCCAAAGAGAAGATGAAAAAAGCGGAAAAGAACTCATCTCCATTTATCATGCCTATGAGAGAACCAGATCCTCTGACTTGTCCCGATTATTACTTCTTCATAACAGGGACGATGTCTTAGGGATGGTTCCTCTCTTTTTGATGTATGACTATATCGATTTTCTTGGACAAAGTCCGGACCGGCAGGTTTCCTCGGAAGAACAGCTTTTGAAAAACAAGCTCTCAAAAATACATCTTTCCATCGAAAAAGTCCAGCCGGACATCAAAAACAGCCTGGTTTTCTTCGGAACTACCGATTTGATCCTGCCATCGGAAGTACGCTATCGGGAAGACTGTCTGCTTCTAAGTCTGGATCAGGGAAAGGTCAAGGGCGTTCTCTTTCCGGAAAGGCAAGACCTTTACTTTACTCTCCCGGATTATAAGAATTATTATTATCTCCCGGAAGAAGGCCGGATCCTGCCCAAGGTTCTGGCGGCCAGCCTGCCAAGAGACCGCTATCGAAAAGCCAGAAAAGAAGACTGCATGGAAAGAAGTCATGGCCTCTTCCTCCCTCTCCTGCCCGGAATAAATATAGATCATTTTGCCAATCAGCGCATTTACTTTAAGAAGGAAGAACCGAAGAAGAAGTTTATCCGTCTGCCGGATCAGGAAAATGAAGCCGAGCAGATTCGTATCATAGAAAAATATCTCAATTTCTATCTTCTCTCCCGTTTTCAATGAGTGAGGGGCACTCCACCTTTTTTGCTTTTTGATCCTGTTCTTCTCCTTGTTTCAGCAGAAAAACAAAAATGCTCTTTGCCAAAAAAAGCCCCAGGGAATAATCCCTGGGGCTTTTCATTCGTATTCAGATCAAAATCCGATCATCAATCACTGGTTCTTGTAGTCGTCGACATTGACATCTGCATAATCAGAATTTTCATTATCCTGATCAAGTGCCTTGATGCTGAGGGAGATCTTGTGCTCGTTCTCACGAAGCTCAACAACCTTAGCGGTAACTTCCTGACCAGTCTTCAATACATCAGAAGGCTTGTCAACATGTTCCTTAGAAATCTGAGAAACATGAAGCAGAGCATCGATGCCCGGTTCAAGCTCGATGAAGGCGCCGAAGTCGGTCATACGTGCAACCTTACCGGTTACAACGGTACCGATGGCATACTTCTCAGCAGCACCGTTCCAAGGATTCTCATCATCAAACTTACGGGAAAGAGCAATCTTATGTCCGTTGATATTCTTGATGAAGACACGAACCTTATCATCTACATGATAAAGCTTCTTCGGATTATCAACATGGCCCCAGCTCATCTCAGAGATATGAAGCAGACCATCTACACCGCCAAGATCGATGAATGCACCGAAATCAGTTACATTCTTAACGGTTCCTTCAATCACATCACCAACATGGATGTTCTCGAAGAATTCCTTCTGCAGCTCTTCCTTCTTTGCAACGAGAAGCTGCTTACGATCACCGATGATTCTTCTCTTTCTCGGATTGAACTCAGTGATAACAAATTCGATATCCTGACCATTGTACTGATTCAAATCCTTAACATAAGTATCAGCAACAAGACTTGCAGGTACGAATACTCTTGCATCATCAACAACAACGGAAAGACCACCGTTCAGCACCTTTACAACCTTACCGGTCAGTACTTCGTGGTTCTCAAATGCTTCCTTCAGCTTCTCATTGCCCTTCTCCTGAGCAAGTCTTCTGTAAGAAAGAACAACCATATTGTCATCATTCTGTGTCTTAACAACGATTGCTTCCATGGTATCGCCAACTTTGGCAACGGTTGTAAGATCAAGATTGGAGTCATCAGAATATTCATTCCGAGTAATTACTCCATCGGACTTATAACCGATATTAAGATCGATCTCATCCGGCTTTACCGCAATAACGGTACCCTCTACGATTTCCCCGTTGTGAATCGTCTTGAACGACTCGTTCAGCATTTCCTCAAAGCTCTGTTCTGGCATGTTTCCTGAACCTCCTGAATAATTTTTTGTGGCGTCGATGCCCCTGCTGTTATTCCTACGCTGTCAATGGATTCGATTACGGACAGATCCAGGTCGTCTCGAGATTGTATAAAGAAAGTCCGGGGATTGATCTCTTTGCAAATCTCGTAGAGCTTCTGTGAATTAGAACTGTGTTTACCGCCTATAACAATCATCACATCAACTTTATCCGCAACTGCTGCCGCCTCATTCTGGCGTTCAGCTGTAGCGCTGCAGATCGTATTCAAACAAAATATACTATAACCTTTATTCTCAATAATTTCAACAAGTTCTTCAAATTTCTTGTAATTAAAGGTCGTTTGAGAAACCAGACAGATTTTTCGATCCGGAGGCAGATCGATGGCTTCTGCTTCCTCCCTGGAGCCTATTACTTCATAATCATCTCCCGGGATCCAGCCGATAATGCCTTCCACTTCCGGATGCTCCCGGTTTCCGGTAATAATGATATGGTAGCCCTTTTTGGCATATTCATTGACGACCCTGTGAATTTTCAGAACAAAAGGGCAAGTTGCATCCACGACATCAAAACCATCTTGTTTAAGTTCTTCCATGACCCGAGAGGATACGCCGTGAGAACGGATGATCACCGTTCCTTTTTCCAGACGATCCAGATCACAATTCTCGTCCATGACCCGGACCCCGCGGGCTTTCAGATCATCCACAACAATTTCATTATGGATGATGGGCCCATAGGTATAGATCGGACGGCCATCGGCCTTTTCAATTTCCCTCTCCACCGTATCCAGGGCTCTTTTCACTCCGAAACAAAAGCCGGCGCTCTGTGCCAGAAGAACTTTCATAGGTCTTTCTCCTTTTGATGTACAAGGCTTACGATCTTCTCTGTTACTTCTTCGATCGTAAGATCCGATGAATCCAGAAGAATGGCATCTTTTGCCTGGCGAAGAGGAGCAATGGCCCGGTTCATATCCTGCTCATCTCTTTTTTTTACATCCCGGATAATGTCATCCAGATCGGCCTTCTGTCCTTTCGAAATCAATTCATCATAGCGTCTCCTGCCGCGGATCTCGGCACTGGCCGTCAAAAAGATCTTCACATCCGCATTTGGCAGAACAACCGTTCCGATGTCTCTTCCATCCATAAGAACCGACTGCTTCCTTGCCAGATCCTTCTGCAGATTCAAAAGAGCCTCCCGAACCTTGGCATAGGCGCTGACACGAGACGCAGCCGCACTGACCTCGGGCGTCCGGATATAGGACGTCACATTACAATCATTGACCAGGACCGCCTGTTCTCCATTTTCATAAGAGATCTTCACGGAAAGTTTCTCCGCTTCTTTTGACACAGCGGACTCGTCCGAAATGTCGATCCCCTTTTTCAGCATATGATAGGCCATGCCACGATACATAGCACCTGTATCGACATAAATATAACCCAGCTCCTTTGCGGCCCGTCTGGCAATCGTACTCTTTCCCGCTCCGGCAGGTCCGTCAATTGCAACATTCATTATTTTCATCTTCGATCCTCTCTACTCCTTTATTCATCAGATCCCGTCACCGGCAAGAAAGCCGGTGGAAAAGGCCGCCTGCAGATTAAATCCTCCGGTAAACCCATCGATATCCAGAACTTCTCCTGCAAAATACAGACCACGAATCTTCTTTGCCACCATGGTCTTGGGAGAGATTTCTTTGACAGATACTCCTCCCTGCGTAACAATGGCCTGACGGAAACCTTCGGTACCGGTCACTGTCAAATGAAAATGCTTTAAGACATGAACCAGTTTCTCTCTTTCTTCCTTTGTAATGTCATGTGCTTTCTTCTCCGGTGAGATCCCGGTTCGAGCTAAGAGGACAGGAATCATCCGGGCAGGAAGCAGGCTTCCCATAATGGTATGCAAACTCTTGTTCATCGCCTTGTCAAATTCTCTAAGCAGTCTCTGATCTAACTGATCCTCACTTAAAGCCGGTTTAAAATCAATGGCGGCCGGAAGGCTCCCCATTTCTTCCAGATATTTCCCGCATCTGGCAGAGGCCGTTAAAACCAATGGCCCTGTAATGCCAAAATGGGTAAACATCATTTCGCCCAGTTCCCGGAAGGATTGCTTTTTCGGATTCTTTCCAAAGGGCATCGTCAGACTGACATTCCTAAGAGACAGGCCCTGAAGTGCATAGATATCACTTTCCTTTGTCTGAAAGGGGACAAGGCTTGGACGAAGGGGTGTGACTTGAAGGCCCGCTTCCCTGGCAAAACGGTAACCGTCACCCGTCGATCCGGTTGTCGGATAAGACAGGCCTCCCGTGCAGACAATAACAATATCCGCCTTCACTTTCTGACCATTAGACAGGATCAGGCCAAGAATTTCATCTTGATATTGATCCTTTCCCTTCACAGAGAAAGAAGATGACTCGTCTTCGGAAATCGGTTTTAAGACAAGGTCCTTCACTTCTGTCCGAAGACAGATTTTCACATGAAGACGCTTTAACTGCCCTTCCAAAGCCTTGGTAATGTCCGATGCATGATCTGAGACCGGGAACACACGATTCCCTCTCTCCACTTTCAGAGGGATTCCTTCTTTCTCGATCATTTCCATCAGATCCTGATTGGTAAATCGATAGAGAGCACTGTAAAGAAAACGCGGATTACTTACAAAATGAGAAAAAAACTCATCGATAGGAGCCGCATTGGTACAATTGCAGCGGCCTTTCCCTGTAATGTAGATCTTCTTTCCCAACTTCTCATTTTTCTCATAGATCGTTACCTTATGGCCCTTTCGGGCGGCAGCGATCGCGGCCATCATACCGGCGGCGCCGCCACCGATGACTGCAACTATCATAATTCCTATCCTTTTCCTATTGAATGATAATATAGGGATCCAAAGTACCTTTGCCGGATGATCCTCCCTAAGGCTTAAGTCTCATCCTTCTTATATCTTTTCGACAGGCGGATCTTCACCGAATCATCGACCTTATCAATTTCATCGCTCTCATAGACCTGATACTCGTCCCAGATATTCTCCAGTTGACCCAAAGTCTCAGCAACATCGTTCTGTTTCTTCATGCAGAGAGAAACGATCAGGGCATTGATCACAGACAGAGGAGCTACCAGGGAATCCACGATCGATGCCATATCACTCTTGGCAATCAGATTGCAGGAAGAATAGAGATTCATCGGGGAATTCACGGAGTCCGTAAGTGTGATCACACGGGCACTCCGATTATTGGCAAATTCCAAAGCTTTTAAAGTCCGCATGGAATAGCGGGGGAAACTGATGCCTATGATTACATCCTCTTCATTGATCCTGATCATCTGTTCGAAGATCTCACTGGAACTGTTGGTATGAAGAAGAATAACATTGTCGAAAAGAAGATTCAGATAAAAAGCAAGGAAAGATGCTAAAGGAGCACAGGACCGGATGCCGATGACATAGATCCTTCTGGCCTTTAAAATCGTATCCACTGCAACTTCAAAGGCTTTGTCGTCGATCTCCTGCAAGGTCTGCTTGATCTTCTCTTCGTCTGACTGGAGAACAGACTCCAGAATTTTCGACTGGCTGATCCGTCCATAAGTCACTTCCATCCTCTGAATCGAGTTCAATTTGTTCCGGACCATCTCTTCCAGCGCTTTCTGGAAATCCGGATAGCCCTTATAACCCAGAGTCATTGCAAAACGAACAACCGTAGATTCTGAGACTCCGACCGTCTCACCCATTTTGGCAGCTGTCAGAAAAACCGCCTTATCATAATTATCTGCTATATAATTCGACAGAAGTTTCTGTCCCTTGGACATGCGGCTATAATGCCGGTTGATCCGATTCATAAGATCACTGTTTGTTGACATATCTTGATCCTTAAAATGCCAGTCCGTTTTGATTCGCGTTTTATTATAACATAAAGAAAGCGTAAGAAACAGAAAGACAAAAGCTCTGCTTTGGACCCTGATGGAATCCAAAGCAGAGCTTTTCAATTTGTTTTATCTACTGATCAGTTGACGATCAGACCGGATAAGCACCGTTCTTGGAGTCAGCTGCCTTGGGATCTACGCCGGTCTGCTGAGCCTGACGATACTTGAAGAACTCCGTTGCAACCTGTGGGAACAATGCATAGGAAAGAGTGTCCTCATCCTGCTGCTTGTAAGGAGCAACTGCCTTCTCCATCTCAGGAAGCTGTGGCTGTAAGAGATCTGCAGGTCTGCAGGTGATTGCTTCGGATTTTCTGTCTCCCAGTGCCTTCTCTACGACTTCCGGATTGAAAGGCTTAACGGTCTTTCCATACTTACCAAGAAGAAGATCCTTGGTCTGATCGGTAACGACCTTATAACGCTCGCCCATCAGGACATTGAAGACCGCCTGAGTTCCGACGATCTGAGAAGAAGGGGTAACCAGAGGCGGTTCACCGAGATCCTTACGTACTCTCGGTACCTCTTCCAGAACCTCTCTCAGCTTGTCTTCCTTACCCTGCTCCTTGAGCTGGGAAATCAGATTCGAAAGCATTCCGCCCGGTACCTGATAGAGGAGAGTTTTAATATTAACACCCAGGACCTTGGTAGAGATCCGGCCGTTGGCAATATACTTCTCACGAATAGGCTGGAAGTAATCAGCTACTTCAGAAAGAAGATTCTGATCCAGTCCGGTATCGTAAGGCGTATCCTTGAATGCCTCAACCATAACCTCCGTTGCAGGCTGGGAAGTACCCATAGCAAAAGGAGAAATTGCGGTATCAATGATATCGCATCCTGCTTCAACAGCCTTCATGCAGGTCATGGAAGCAACACCGGAAGTATAGTGGTTATGAAGTTCCAAAGGAAGATCGGTAGCACTTCTTAAAGCAGTGAAGAGCTCGGATGCAGCCTTGGGAACCAGAAGTCCGGACATGTCCTTGATGCAGATGGAGTCTGCACCCATTTCTTCAATGGCTTTTGCTTTCTCCACCCAGTAATCCAGGGTATAAGCATCTCCAAGAGTATAGGACAGAGCAACCTGTGCATGTCCGCCCTCTTTCTTAGCAGCCTTGACAGCGGTCTCCAGATTACGAAGGTCATTCAGACAGTCAAAGATACGGATGATATCAATACCATTGGCAATGGACTTCTGTACGAAATACTCAACAACATCATCTGCATAGGGCTTGTAGCCGAGAATATTCTGGCCGCGGAAAAGCATCTGCAGCTTGGTATTCTTGAAGCCGTCTCTCAGTTTTCTCAGTCTTTCCCACGGATCCTCATGAAGGAAACGAAGGCAGGCATCGAATGTAGCACCGCCCCAGCACTCTACAGCATTATATCCGATCTTGTCCATGGTAGGAATGATCGGAAGCATTTCTTCTGTAGTCATACGTGTTGCCATCAGAGACTGATGAGCATCACGAAGAACAGTTTCTGTAATTTTTAATGGTTTCTTTGTGACTTCTGCCATTGTTCATTCTCCTTTATATTAGACACCGAAAATAGCCATGAATACACCGGCAGCTACGGCTGTTCCGATAACACCGGCAACATTCGGTCCCATGGCATGCATGAGAAGGAAGTTGGTCGGATCTGCTTCGGCGCCAACCTTCTGGGAAACACGGGCACTCATAGGCACCGCAGAGACTCCGGCTGAACCAATCAGAGGATTGATCTTACCCTTGGTGATCCAGCAAAGGAGGTTGCCAAGCCAAACACCTGCTGCAGTTGCAACCATGAATGCGATCAGACCCAGAGCGACGATCTTCAGTGTGGAAACATTCAGGAAGGCTTCTGCAGAAGTAGATGCTCCGACAGAAGTACCCAGAAGAATTACGACGATATACATCAGCGCATTGCTGGCTGTATCGGTCAGCTGACGAACAACGCCGCACTCTTTAAAGAGATTGCCAAGCATCAGCAAACCGACAAGCGGTGCTGTGGTCGGAAGGATCAGGCAGACAATAATGGTAACAACGATCGGGAAGAGGATCTTCTCGAGCTTGGATACCGGCCGAAGCTGAGCCATATGGATCTTACGATTCTTTTCCGATGTAAAAAGCTTCATGATCGGAGGCTGAATGATCGGAACCAGAGACATATAAGAATATGCTGCTACGGCAATCGGTCCCATCAGAGAAGACTGCCCCAATTTTCCGGCCAGGAAAATGGATGTAGGTCCATCTGCTCCACCGATGATGGAAATTGCAGCTGCTGCCTTATCGTTGAATCCGAGAAGGATCGCAACCAGATAAGCCATGTAAATTCCAAACTGAGCACCGGCACCCATCAAAAACGAGATCGGGTTAGCGATCAGAGGACTGAAGTCGGTCATTGCTCCGACTCCCATGAAGATCAGGGAAGGCAGGATCGACCATTCATCCAATTGATAGAAATAATAAAGCAGGCCACCGACTCCATTGGAAGTCTCAGCCGGAGATGCGATGATATCCGGATAAATATTAACCAGAAGCATGCCAAATGCGATCGGAACCAAAAGAAGCGGTTCAAAGTCCTTCGCAATCGCGAGATAGAGGAAAATCCCTGCTATCACGATCATGATGAAGTTACCGACAGTCAGGTTCGCAAAGGCAGTCTGATGGAGAAGGTTACCTAACGTACTTGCAACGTAACTCATGTAAATTCCTCCTGAAAGTCAGATTATTCATTCATTGTAGCGAGAAGATCTCCAGCCTCAACCATCTGACCTTCAGAAACCTCGATGCTGGCTACAGTGCCGGCCTTCGGTGCAACAACCGGGGTCTCCATCTTCATGACTTCCAGAGTCAGGATGGGATCGCCTGGCTTTACAGCATCACCGGGCTTGGTGTTGATCTTAAAGACTTTTCCGGATGCACCGGCATCAATCTTCAGAGAACCTGCTGCACCGGCTGCCTTCTTTACCGGAGCCTTGGGAGCCTGTGCAGGTCTTGCTGCAGGTGCGCTTGCTGTGCTTCCGGTCTCTTCTACAGTTACATCATATGCTGTGCCGTTAACGGTAATGGTATAGCTTTTCATTATAAATTCCTCCTGAACACTAATTAATATCTTCTCCGGATAGAACGGACAACAAAGTCATCGGTTGTCATTCCGGTCGACGCTGCGACGGCTGCGGCAATCACTGCAACCAGTTCGCCATCATCCGCTGTTTCTTCCGTTTCTTCGACTTCTTCCTTTACTGCAGCCTGCTTCTCAGTATCTTCCTGACCGGAGAATTTCTTCTGCAGATAAGGAATGATCCGGAAAGCGTAGATAACGAGGCTGATGATGATCAGTACCGAGAACACCACCAGCATGCCCATCAGCACATTCAATGCTGCCTTTGACATGGTCTCTCCCAGGGAATAGTCCACGTTAACATTCATGGAGGTCAGTTTCATCCGGTCTCCGAGAACATTAAAGGTAAAAATGACCTTACCGGTACGCTTGGCATAACTTACAGCCTGTGTGGCTGTAACAGTCTTTCCTGCCTTTTCAATCTTGAAAGTGCCAAAGCCCTTCAAATCACCGAGCGTCTCTGCATTGTCGGCCCAGTTCTGAAGAAGGGTCTCATACATTACATCCTGTTCCTTTTCCGTACCCGTTGCTGTCTCGGAAGCGGTCCGATATTGCTCGGCCTGCTTGGCCGCATCCTCTGCGGAGATCTGAGCCAGATTCGTTGTCATGGACTGGACGCTCTCTTTCAGAGAGGATCTGCTATATCCGTAAACCCTGGACTGTTGATCGATCGACTTGCCGCAGGAAACCAGACTGAGCATCATGACAAGCATGCAGGCGAAAAGGATGAGTCTTTTCTTCATTTTCATAAGTACCTCACTTACTTTGTGCCATGCTTTTTATAGGTCTCATCTTCCTGTTTGGTGCAGAGCATTTCAAAGCCTGCAATCAGGTACTTTCTTGCATCTGCAGGATTTACCAGGCGGTCAATATAGCCGCGGCGAAGTGCATTTACGACACCGGACTGCTTCTCATCGAATTCTGCTGCAACCTTGGAAAGATCTGCTTCTTTATCATCTGCACAAATAAGCTTTGCAGCAAGGTCTGCATCCATGATCCCCATTTCAGCATCGGGGAATGCCAGGCAGAGATCTGCGCCGACGGACTTGGAATTCATAAGAATATAAGCTGTGCCGACTGCCTTCTTTGTGATCAGATTGATCTTCGGAACGGTAGCCTCAGACAATGCAAATACAAAAGCAGAAAGTGCCTTCGGCAGAGTCTTTTCAGAATGAATACTTGCTTCATAACCAGCCACATTGGTAAGAGTCAGGATCGGAATGGAGAAAGCATCACAGAAACGGATAAAGTCTGCTGCCTTACGGCATCCGGCGGTTTTCAGCTTGTCTTCCTTATTTCCTACAACTCCTACCGTCTGACCATCCAGCTGAATGAAACCGGTAATAAAGGAGGTTGCGTAACCTTTCTTGGTCTCAACAAAGACATGGTTATCGGAAAGTTCTTTCGCGATCTCACAAGGACAGCTGTCTTTTGTGATTTCGGATGCACGATTCAAATCATCTTCACAGTCATTGAAGCATCCGTCTTCCAGATTAGATCCGGGAAGAATGGTAACCAGCTTCCGGATGGAATCGATGATCTCATCTTCACTTCCGATACCGTCAACAAGACCGGTGTTCTCGTACTGGAACTTTGCGGAAGCACTGTCACATTGATCAACATTATTTCCCGGAATGGCATCCGGTGCATTTAAAAAGAGTTTGGCATCCTCAGTCATGAAGACAAAGTCGCTGACTCCTGCCAGAGTCGACATACCGCCGCCGCATTTTCCAACGACAGCTGTGATTTCAGGTACAACACCGGAAGCCTTGACTGCTTCCTGGTAGATGGATCCGATGCTTTCCAGAGCATCGAAGGATTCCTGCAGACGTACACCGCCGCAATCCAGAAAACCGATCACAGGGGCTCCCATTTTTACTGCCATCCGGTAAATATTCCGGATCTTTCTTGCATGCATCTCACCGATCGTACCGCCCAGTACTGAGTTGTCCTGGCTGTATACGAAGACAAGATTGCCATCGATCAGGCCATGGCCGGTAATTACACCGTCCGATGGGGTGTCATCTTTACTCAGGTTAAAATCCGTATTTCGGCTGGTAACGCCTGCGCCGAGCTCTACGAAACTGTTCTCGTCGAGCAGACGCTGGATTCTCTGAGCTGCAAGACTGTTCTTACGTTCACTCATGCTGCTATCCTCCATAAAGCTGATAAATTTCATACGTAATGTATTTTATCCCAATTAGAACTGCAAAACAACAAGTATTCCGTTAAAAAATAGAC
Source organism: Lachnospiraceae bacterium (assembly GCA_029100405.1). Lineage (GTDB taxonomy): Bacteria > Bacillota > Clostridia > Lachnospirales > Lachnospiraceae > Lachnocurva. Next base: position 19,975 of record JAQXPG010000078.1, read on the forward strand.
AATTTCGACGGTCTGTATGGACTCTGACTTCTTCCTCTTTCAATCATTCGGTCTTCCTTTGTCAATAAGTGCCATTACAAAGGAAAAGTTTCTTAAGTCTTTGATCCGTCAGATGACAGTCCGTTTTCCAGGACTTCCCTGGCCTCTTCCTTTGCTTCCTCTTTAAATTCTTCGACTTTGACCGGGTCAATGACCGGAAGCTCCTCCAGGCTCGAGATACCGAAAGCACGTAAAAACTCATCGGTCGTCCCGAAAAGGATCGGTCGTCCGGGTGCATCCAGCCGCCCCAGTTCTTCCGCCAGTCCATATTCCACCAATTTATTGACCGCATGATCTGAAGAGACCCCCCGGATCTTCTCGATCTCTGCCTTTGTCACCGGCTGCTTGTAAGCAATAATGGACAGAGTCTCCAGAAGGACCTCTGTCAGAGCATATTTTCTGGGCTGCCTGGCCAGACGGATCAAATAGGGATAGGCCTCCCGGGACGTGGACATCTGGAAGGCATGATTGACCTCTTGGATCCGGATGCCGCGTTCCTCCCTGTCATAAGAAGTACGAAGCTCCTGGGCCAATTGTTCGGCCTCTTCCTCGCTTATGTCCAGTGCCTTAGCCAGCTGACCTTTTGTCACCGGACTTCCCATGGCAAAAAGGATCCCTTCGATTGCCTGAAGCTTCTCCTTTTGTATCTTCTCTTTCTCTTCCATCCTCTCACCATCTTTCTTTTATCTGCTTTCATCCTTTTTTGATCTTAAGATCCTGTATTGTCCGCCAGATTCGATGTGATCTCGATCTCGCCGAAAGCCTCCTCCTGACGGATCCTGATCTGTCCGGTCTTCATCAACTCCAGGATCGAAAGGAAAGTCACGATCACCTGAATCCGGGAAGACTGCCCGGATAGAAGCTGACGGAAGGAAAATTTGCGATGGCTTTTCGCATAAACCGAGAGCTCCTGCATTTTGTCTTCCAGAGAGACCTCTTCTTTTTCGATCTTCCCGAATTTAGACCGGATCGGATCGACCCTGTTTTCCTTTTGACGAAGGACGGATTCGAAGACCCGGCCCAGATCCTTCAGTGTCAGTCCATCCAGAAGCTCATCAATATCCACCGGTTCCTCATAGGTCCTCACTTCGGAAGGAATGTCCGGATCATGGTAATAAAGAGGGGCTGCTTCTTTCTGCAGATCTGCCAGCTCTTCTGAAATGCTGCGATACATCTTATATTCCAGGAGTCTTTCCACCAGTTCTGATCGGGGGTCTACTTCCTCTCCCTCCTCGTTTTTCTCCTGAGGCAGAAGCATGCGGGACTTGATATCGAGAAGGGTTGCCGCCATCACCAGAAATTCACTCATGATATCCAGATCCGCCTGTCGCATGGAATCCAGATATTCCAGATACTGATCCGTGATATCGGCAATCGGAATATCATAAATACTGACCTTATTTTTATCGATCAGATGTAAAAGAAGGTCCAGAGGGCCATCGAATGCCTCCAGATGTACACTAAGTTCCATAATATTCTCCATTTCATCCGGCAAGCGAAGGAATTTCCTTTTTTCCGTCCAAGTCAGGGGAGTCTCCAAGCAAAAAAGTCTTCTTATTCCAGGGAAAAGCAAAAACCAGACAAAAAGAAATCGGGGCTTTTCTTTTGCCCCGATTTCTCCTTCTTAATATAGTCCGTCATATGAATGACAGAGGAAAGAAATCTTCGTCATCCATGATTGATCGATGAAAACAGGACTTATCGCTCTTCTGCAGGCAGGTCCTTGATGCTGAAGGACATGCGTCCCATCTTATCCTTACCCATGCAGATGACCTTTACGACATCGCCAAGAGTCAGAACATCCTCTACCCGGTCGATACGCTCCTTGGCGATCTTACTGATATGAACCATACCTTCTTTTCCGGGAGCGAACTCAATAAATGCACCGAATTCCTTGATGCTGACAACCTTGCCGGTCAGGATCTGTCCCTTATAGAAGTCTGTTGTGATGATTTCGATCAGGCGCTTAGCTTCCTCGATACCATCCATATCATTTCCGCAGAGATCCACACGTCCGTCATCGGTAATGTCGATCTTCACACCCGTGCGTTCGATGATCTCATTGATGGTCTTACCTCTCTGTCCAACCACATCACCGATCTTCTGAGGATCGATGTTCATGGAATAGATCTTCGGAGCATACTTGGAAAGCTGCTTTCTTGGTTCTGCGATTGCCTTGGACATGCAGGTGTCCATGATGAAGTTTCTTGCCTCATGGGCTCTGTGAATGGCTTCCTCTACGATCGGACGGGTCAGGCCATGGATCTTGATATCCATCTGAATGGCTGAAATGCCCTCATGGGTACCGGTCACTTTAAAGTCCATATCACCGAAGAAATCTTCCAGTCCCTGAATGTCTGTCAGAACGATATAATCGTCATCTGTATCACCGGTCACCAGTCCGCAGGAAATTCCGGCAACCATATCCTTCAAAGGAACACCGGCTGCCATCAGAGACATGCAGGATGCACAGGTCGAAGCCATGGATGTGGATCCGTTCGACTCGAAAGTCTCGGATACGGCACGAATGGCATAAGGAAATTCTTCTACCGAAGGAAGTACCGGAACCAGGGCACGCTCTGCCAGGGCACCATGTCCGATCTCACGGCGTCCCGGTCCTCTGGACGGCTTGGTTTCACCTACCGAATAGGAAGGGAAATTATATTGATGAATGTAACGCTTCTCGGTGATATTGGGGTCCAGTCCGTCGATCTTCTGAACTTCAGACAAAGGAGCCAGGGTCACAACATCACAGATCTGTGTCTGTCCACGGGTAAACATTGCAGAACCGTGAACTCTGGGAATCAGATCCACTTCAGCGGAAAGAGGACGAATCTCGTCAATTCTTCTTCCGTCCGGACGTTTGTGATCCTTTAAGATCATCTTACGTACCGTCTTCTTTTCATACTGATATACCGCATCATCTACCAGAGGAAGCCAGTCTTCATTGTCAGCATATGCTTCACGGATCTTCTCTGTGATCTGCTTTACATTTTCCTCACGAGCCTGCTTGTCATCGGTAAAGACAGCTTCTTCCATCTCTTCAGGAGAAACAATTCTTTTCATGTCAGCAAACATCTCAGCCGGTACTGCAACACTCTCATAGGTGAACTTAGGCTTACCAACTTCAGCCACCATCTGATCGATCAGAGCAATGATGGTCTGGTTTACTTCATGAGCCTTATAGATCGCTTCGATCATCTTGTCATCAGAGATCAGATTGGCACCTGCCTCGATCATGATGACCTTATCTCTTGTGGATGCAACGGTAAGCTCCAGGTCTCCTTCATCCCAATCTTTCTGAGACGGATTGATAATGAACTCGCCATTCTTCATGCCGACCTGGGTCATGGCACAGGGGCCGTCAAAAGGAATGTCGGAAATTGTGGTCGCCATAGCGGTACCGATCATTGCAACCAGCTCCGGACGGCATTCCGGATCTACGGACATGACCATATTGTTCAAGGTGACATCATTTCTGAAATCCTTAGGGAAAAGGGGGCGCATAGGACGGTCAATGACACGGGCTGTCAAAACCGAGTTATCGGATGCCTTTCCTTCTCTCTTCTTAAATCCGCCCGGGAACTTTCCGACCGAATAGAATTTTTCTTCAAATTCAACGGAAAGAGGGAAGAAATCAATGCCTTCTCTCGGTGCATCGGATGCTGTTGCAGTGCACAGAAGGGTTGTCTCACCATACTGAATGAATACAGCTCCGTTTGCCTGTTTTGCGACCTTGCCGACCTCAACTCTGAGAGGACGACCGGCCAGTTCCATTTCGAATGTCTTTACCATCTCACGTCTCCTAACGATTCTCTTGAGGAAAAAAGAATATCCTCTTACATTTAACTAAAGAAGCGGAACGGCATGCTTTGCTGTTCCGCTCCTCTTAAGGCTTCTATTATTTTCTGAGGCCAAGGCGCTCAATCAGGGATCTGTAACGCTCGATATCAACACTCTTCAGATAAGCAAGAAGATTTCTTCTCTTACCTACCATCTTCAGAAGTCCGCGTCTGGAATGATGATCCTTAGGGTTCTGCTTCAGATGCTCCGTGAGCTCTGTAATACGCTCTGTCAGAATGGCTACCTGTACTTCAGGTGAACCGGTATCGCCAGGTGTTCTTGCGTACTCATTGATAATAGCTGTCTTCTTTTCCTTTGTAATCATGGTTTTCCTCCATTTGTTCTTGCAGGGATCCTGCAAATCTATGCCCGAATCAAGCTGCGGTCGGAAATTCCGTCAACTGAACTCAGGTCAGCACCGTGTTTAAATATATCATAGCTTCTTTAGGATGTAAACCGGATTTTTGCTTCCATCCCTATTTCCTTTGATTGAAGAAATCCAGAGCAGTATGCGTGTCCGAAAGGATCTGCTGTTTTAAAGCTTCCAGCGAGTCAAATTTCATCTCCGGTCTTAAATATTTTAAGAAAAGGACCTTGGCCTCTTTCTCATAGACATCCGCCTTAAAATCCAGAATGTGGGTTTCCACACCCATCTGTCCCATCTTCTGGACTGTCGGTTTGACACCGATATCCGTCACTCCGTGGAAGATCCTGTGGTCAATTTCAACCTCCGTAATATAGACTCCCTTGGGCGGCAGCAGTTTCTCCGTCGGTGGGAGCTGATTGATGGTCGGAACCCCCATACCGGTCCCGATATGATTTCCATGAATGATTTCGCCCCAAATAAAGTAAGGATATCCGAGAAGTTCATTTGCCTCTTCGATCCTGCCCTTCTCGATATCTTCCCGAATATAGGTCGAGCTGATCTCTCTCCCATGGAAACGGATCTTATCGATCACATCGAAGGTAAAATCATATTTCTTCGACAGTCTTTCCAGAAGTTCAAAATCACCTGCGCCCTGATAGCCGAAGCGAAAATCACGACCGACCGCCATATATTTCATAGAGAAGCTTCGGACCAGGATCTCAATAAATTCCTCCGGAGAAAGCTTCATGAAGCGATCCGTAAAAGGGCATTCCAGGAGATAGTCTATGCCGCGGCTTTTAAGCTCTCCCTTTCTCTCCTCCCGGGTCAAAAGGCTTCTGCCTTTCTCATGATCGATCCGATTTTTCGGTGGAATGTCAAAGGTGACAAGGCAGGAAGCGAGATCCTTCCTGTCACGGATCCGGTCCAGAAGAAGATCATGGCCCCGATGAAGGCCGTCGAATTTTCCAACCGAAACGGCTGTCGGCCGATCGATCCTGCTGTCAAAAAAATTGGTAATATATTGCATGTTTTTTCTCGTCTATTCTAAAAACATCTTGACCGCTCGATAGACCGATTCTTTCTTCTCGAAAATACCGGCAAATGTCACCTGATCCGACAGATAGAGAAGGATCCGGCTGCCTTTTTCATTCCCGGCCAGAGATCCGGGAAAGAAAAGAACTTCCTCGGCATAAACAGGATTTCCATTTTTAAGATATCGGTCTGCTTTCGGAAGAACAAATGCTTTCGGATAAGGAAAGATCTGATCCAGGGGAATCAGGGCTTCTTCTACCCTCCCCTGATCCGCCAATTCCTGCAGATCTTCCAGACGATATGCATAATTTACATCGACCTGTCCGATCTTTGTCCGCCTTAAAGAAGCCATACAGCCTCCGACCCCGAGTTTTTCTCCGATATCTGAACAAATGGTCCGGATGAAAGTTCCTTTGGAAACATGGGCCGTGAAAACGACTTCCGGCAGACGGATCTCTTCAATGGTCAGCTCATAGATCTCGATCGGAACGGCTTTCCGCTCGATCACCTGTCCCTGTCTTGCCAGCTCATAGAGCTTTTTCCCGCCGATTTTCTTGGCGGAATACATAGGCGGGATCTGACTCTTCTGCTCTTTTATCAGGGAAAAAGCCTCTTGGATGGATTCTTCGCTGACTTCCATGGCCCGATCCGTGGCATCGGATAAAACCTGCCCGGACAGATCCTCCGTATCGGTTTTCAGGCCAAGGCGAAGGACTGCCCGATAGGTTTTGTCGTGATCCGAAAGAAGAGGCACTGCCTTGGTGCCTCTTCCGATAAATACTTCTAACAAACCGGTCGCATCCGGATCCAGGGTACCGTTATGACCGATTTTCTTTTCATGCAGCATACCACGAAGCTTAGCCACGACATCAAAGGAAGTGAAACCGGCAGGCTTATCAATCAAGATGCATCCGCTTTTCATTTCCCTTCTCCTTGATAGAAACCGCCCTTCCGGAGCTGTTCCTCTATTGCATGGCTGATTTCACGAATGACCTGATCCGGATCCTGGTCCTTCTCCACACGGAATCCACTGGCCTTGGCATGACCGCCGCCATGATAGAGTGAAGCAATCTCTGCTACATTTAAGATATCTCCCTTGGCGCGAAGACTTCCCTTATAAGATCCATCCGGATTCTGATGAAGAAAGATGGCTGCCTGAACACCTCTGGTCACCCGAAGCTGGGAAACGATACCCTCGGTATCCATGGGATCTGCCTGGCAGGTCAGAAAATCTTCTGTCGTTATGACCGAAGAAATCACAGAGCCGCTTTCGTTTCGTTTTGCCTTCAGGAGAGCCAGGCCCATAAGACGGTTCTCTGCAAAAGTTTTCTCATTAAAGACCCGGTCTACGATAGCCGGATAGTTGATCCCGAGATCCATCAGCCGGCCGGCGGCCTCCATGGTACTGTGATGAGTGGAGGAATACTGAAAGAGGCCCGTATCCGTTACCATACCGGTATAGAGGCATTCAGCGATCTTTTGATCCAAAGAAGTCTCGGGAAGGAGGTCATAGATCAGTTCACATGTCGATGATGCTTCCGGATCAATATAGTTCAAATCGGCAAATCCCGGTGTTTTTGAAAGATGGTGATCGATGCAGATTGTCTTTGCACCGGAAAGATATGCTTCCGAATCACCCAGACGAGCCGGTTCTCCGCAGTCAACCACAAAAAAGAGGTCAAAAGGATCTTCTTTCTGACCGGGCAGTTCGATTTTGTCTGCATTGGTCAAAAAGCGAAAACAGTCCGGAATGGGCTCCAAAAAAGCGTGAAGATCCTTGCCCGGAAAATTTTCCCGAATAAAATTGTAGATGGAAAGGACACTTCCCACGCAGTCTCCGTCCGGACGGACATGGCCGGCAATACCGATCCGGTCTGCATTTCTGACTTCCTCTTCCAGATCAAAGCTTTTATTCATACCCATCATTGTCACTGATCCTTCTTTTTTTCGGAATCATTCGGAAAGGGAGATTCCGGATCGGAAAGGTCCGAAACCTTCAGACCATGATTCACTTCATCGATCATCTTTGACATATGGACACCATAGGCAATCGACGTATCCAGATGAAAATAAAGCTCCGGTGTGTTTCTGAGATTTACCGTACGGGCAAGTTCATGACGGATGAAATTCTTGGAACTGTTCAAGCCTTCCATCGTCTTCTTTTCCGCTTCTTCATCTCCTAAAACACTGATCCATATCTTACAGGTCTTAAGATCCGGGGCCACCTCAACTGAGGTCACCGAAGTGACCGGAGCGATGCGGGGATCCTTGACCTTGTTACGGATAATATCCGAGAGTTCCCGAAGGACCTCCTCGTTGATTCTGATATTCTTAATACTATTTTTACGCAAGTTATTTCTCCTTTATTACTCGCGCGGAACCTCAACCATCTTGTAAGCTTCCATGATATCGCCTTCCTGGATGTCCGAAGTGTAATCCTTTAAGACAATACCGCATTCGAAGCCTGCCTTGACTTCCTTGACATCATCCTTGAAACGCTTTAAGGAAGACAGATCTCCGTCAAAGAGCTGATCCTTGCCACGCGTCAGGCGAATCTTACATCCGCGCTCGATCTGACCGTCATTTACAACACATCCGGCAATCAGACCGATACCGGAAGCCTTGAATGTCTGGCGAACCTCTGCATGGCCGATGACCTTCTCCTCATAGATCGGTTCCAGCATTCCCTTCATGGCATGCTCAACATCTTCGATTGCATTATAAATGACATTATAAAGATGAATATCAACATGTTCTCGCTCCGCAATATCCTTGGCTACCGCATCCGGGCGAACATTGAAGCCGATAATAATGGCATTGGATGCAGAGGCAAGGACAACATCGGATTCGGTAATGGCACCAACGCCGCCATGAATGACTTTCACAACGACTTCATCATTGGAAAGCTTCTCCAGAGACTGCTTGACAGCCTCTACGGATCCCTGTACATCCGCCTTAACGATCACATCCAGTTCCTTCAGACTTCCGGACTTGATCTGATCGGACAGATTCTCCAGAGACATTCTGGACCGGCTCTCTTCTACGAGCTTATTCTTTTCTTCATTGACAAATTCCTGAGCAAAGCTTCTGGCATCCCGATCGGAATCATGAACCAGAAGAATCTCACCTGCAGAAGGCACTTCATTTAAGCCCTGGATCTCTACCGGAACAGAAGGTCCTGCAGACTTCACTCTGCGTCCGTTTTCATCGACCATGGCACGGACCTTACCATAGGAAGAACCGGCGGATACCGGATCTCCGACATGAAGGGTTCCGTTCTGTACCAGAACCGTTGCAACAACGCCACGGCCTTTATCCAGCTGGGACTCAATGACAATGCCACGGCCCTTGGCTTTCGGATTGGCTTTTAATTCCATGACATCCGCTGTAAGAAGGATCATATCCAAAAGATTGTCAATTCCTTCATGTGTCTTAGCGGATACCGGACAGAATACCGTGCTGCCGCCCCAGTCTTCCGGGATCAGCTCATACTCGGAAAGTTCCTGCTTGACGCGGTCGATATTGGCATTCGGCTTGTCGATCTTATTGACTGCAACAATGATCTCAACGCCTGCTGCCTTAGCATGGTTAATGGACTCAACGGTCTGGGGCATCACACCATCATCGGCTGCAACGACCAGAACGGCAATATCCGTCGAATTGGCACCACGCATACGCATGGCTGTGAAGGCTTCATGACCCGGTGTATCCAGGAAAGTGATCTTACGTCCGTTGGTTTCTACCACATATGCACCGATCTTCTGGGTAATACCACCGGCCTCACGGTTTGCGACCTTGGTATCACGGATGGCATCCAGGAGGGAGGTCTTACCATGATCAACATGTCCCATAACAGAAACAACAGGAGGTCTCGGAACCAGATCCTTCGGATCTTCTTCATCCGAATCCTTCAGGAATTCCTTGATCAGATCCACCTTCTCCTCGTGCTCACAGAGAATGTCATAATCCATGGCAATTTCTTCTGCCTTGTCATAGTCCAGGCTGGTATTCAATGTGATGATGACACCCTGAAGGAAGAGTTTCTTGATGATCTGGGAAGGCTCGATCTTCATCCTCTCGGCCAGCTCACGTAAAGTGATATGATCCGGGACCTTAATGGATTTGATCTCCTCTTCCACTGTTTCCTTCTTGTTCTGAGGCTTTTTATTCTTCTTGCCGCCGTTCTTCTCCAGATTTACATAGCGTTCCTGATTTTTGTCATTGTAAGAATTCCGGTCTTTTCTGTCATTCTTCTTCCGGTTATTCTTCCGACTGTCCTTTGCATTTTCTCCGGAAACCTGAGCGCGGTTATTTCTGTCGTTTCGATCATTTTTCTTGTGATCGTTTCTGTTATTTCTGTCATTTCTTTCCGGCTTGTCATTCTGTACATTCCGGCCGTTTCTTCCGCCTCGGCCATTCTGCTCTTCATGATTTCGGTTCTGGCGGCCTGTAAGGGAAGAATGATTCTCCTCCGGCTTTTTCTCTTCGAAGGCCTTGGAAGCTTCCTTTTCTTTGTTCTCAGCCTCTTTCGCAGCTTTTGCCAGAGCCAGAGCTTCCGCCTCTTTCTTTTCTTCTGCCAGTCTTTTTTCTTCCAGAGCTCTCTGTTTTGCTTCTTCGGCTTCACGCATCTTCTGCTGTTCTGCCAGAGTCGGTTCTCCCTTCCGGGTTCCATCCGCACGGATCGGACCGGATCCGCTTCTCGGCTTGATCAGAGGCCTTGCCATGGGATTTCCATTCGGCCGCTGTCCATCCCTTCTATTCGGCTTTCTTCTATCATTTCGTCCGTCATTTCGTCCATTCGAAGAGCCTGTTCCATTCGAAATGGGGCGATCATTCCGCCCGTTTTTTCTGTCTCCATTCGATCCTCCGGCAGATTTTGCGCCGTGATGATCTCTGAATTTACCGGAATACTGGGCATTAAAAACCGCTGTGATCGTAGGTTTCTTCTTAGGCGCTTTAACAGCCTTTGCCTCCTCAGTTTCCTTCTTTACCTCTGGATTTTCTTTATTCACAGGCATTGATCCTTCTTTCACCACATTTCCTTCTGTATCTTTTCCCTTGGTCTTTCCCGAATTTCCCGGGTTCTCTGTCCGAATGGACTTCATGGGATGCACGGTCTTTTTCACAGGTTCAGCAGGCTTTGCGGCATTTGTGCCGTTTTTATGAAAATGCTCCATAGCCTTCCTTGCCGACTCCTCATCAACACCGGAAGATACGGATTTCAGTTCCAATCCTGTGGAGTTCAGATACTCCAATACATCCTTGCTTGATGCTCCAAGCTCTTTTGCGAGTTCATGAACTCTCATTTTTGCCATGCTTCACCCTCCGTTTTCATATCCTCTTCAATCAGTTTCCGTAAGGCATCTCCAAGACCGGGGTCGTTGACACAGACCGCCGTTCTGTTGGTCTTACCGATTGACTGACTGATTTCATCAATGCTTCCATCTATATAGATCGGCGTTTCATAGAAACTGCACATGTCCTGATAGGCTTTTAAGGTTCGTTTGGAACTGTCTTTTGCAACCAATACCAGAAATGCCTTTCCTTCCTTCACAGACTCTTCCACCTGGTAGTTTCCGCTTTTCAGTTTTCCGGATTTCTCGGCAATTCCGAGCATTGATCTCAATTTTTGAATCATTGTTCCAGTTCTTTCCTCACCTGATCATATACTGCAGGATCTACAGCCGCTTTTAGAGATCGTTCGATCAGTTTTTTCTGTATTGCCTTGTCAAGGCAGGACTCTGACTTACACAGATAGGCCCCGCGGCCATTTTCCCGTCCTGTAGGATCCAGACTGACGGATCCGTCGGTCTTACGGACCAGACGAAACATCTCCCTCGGATCCCGGATATTTCCGCATGCAACACATCTCCTCAAAGGTCTCTTATTCTTCGTCATCCTGACTACCTTCTTCGTCTTTCGGATCTGTTTCCATGGGCTCTTCGCTCATTTCCTCCGAAGTCTCGCTATCATCCATAAGAAGATCATCATCGGATGCATCCTCTGTCACGAGGTCGTCCTCATCTTCGTAATAGCCGTCTTCATCATAATATTCTTCATCCATATCGAAGAAGTCGCCAGACTCTCTTGCCTGGGTCTCGCTCTTGATATCGATCTTATATCCGGTCAGGCGGGCTGCCAGACGAGCATTCTGTCCCTCACGTCCGATTGCCAGGGAAAGCTGATAATCCGGAACAACGACCTTAGCTGTCTTTTCTTCGGAATCAGCGATGACAGAGATGACCTTAGCCGGTGACAGAGCATTCTCGATCAGGCGGGCAGGATTCTCATCCCAGTTGATAATATCGATCTTCTCGTTATGGAGTTCTTCCACCACGGCATTGACACGGGTTCCGTTCATGCCGACACATGCTCCAACCGGGTCTACATTTTCATCATTGGACCAGACTGCCATCTTGGTACGGTTTCCGGCCTCTCTGGCGATATTACGAATCTCGACAATGCCATCGCGGATCTCGACAACTTCCTGTTCGAAGAGACGGCGGACAAGGTCCGGATGGGTCCTGGAAACATAGATCTTGGTTCCGCGACGGCTGTCCTTGACATCCAGGACATAGAACTTATAGCGGTCATTCGGCCGGTAGCTCTCACCGCGGATCTGCTCTCTCTCGGTCAGAATGGCATCTGCCGTACCGAGATTGATGCTGTAGGACTTACCGATCTTACGCTGTACAATACCGGTGATCACCGTATGATTCAGTTTGCTATACTCTTCCAGGATGATGCGGTGCTCCTCTTCATGGATATCCTGCATCATAACGCCTCTGGCTGCGCTGGCTGCGATACGGCCAAAGGTCTTGGAGTCGATCTCTTCGGTATAGACCTCACCGATCTTATAGCTTCCGTCCTTCTCCTGTGCTTCTTCCAGGGAGATCTCGGTTTCCGGGTCCTCCACAGTCTCTACAATGTTCTTGGAAGAACGTACATGATATTCGCAGGTATCCGGATCAATGTCGACTGTGATATTGTCCGTACGATCATAGGTATTCTTACAAGCCGTCATGATGGCGCTTCGGATGGCATGGAAGACGATCTCTCTCGGGATATTCTTCTCCTCCTCAAGCATCTTGATTGCCTTCTGCATAATGGCATTGCGGCCGGCATTCCGGGCAACTTCACCGATATTCTGAAATTCGACCTCTTCCTTGACAATGTCACCGACGGCATGATTCTTCTTATCGATCATGGAGGCTTCTGCCGGAGTTACCTGGGTTGGACGGTCAGTGATGGGATCCGAAACCGTAAGTTCGCGGATCACATGATAATCACAAGTCTTCGGGTCTACCAGGACCGTGATATTGTCGGCTGTTCCGAAACGGATCTCACATTTTCTCAGAAGCTCACGCTTTACGCCATCGAGCATCAGGGATCGATCCAAGCCTTCCTCTCTCTCAAAATCCTTCGCTGCATTCAGAAGGTCCTTTTTGTTCTTTGCTGCTTTTAACTTTGCCATTTCTTCCTCCGGTTATAATTTACTCCACAAACGCCTGGTTGATCGCCGAAATATCGCTTCTTTGAATTGTAAGTTCTCCGTCCGGCATTTTCAGGGTGATTGTATCATCGGTATAGGCCTCTAAATCGCCCATGAAATATTTCTCTCCATCATAAGCCTTATAGGTCCTGACTTCGATCGGTTTCTTCAGATTCCTCTGATAATCCTTCTCTTTCTTCAAGGGACGCGTCAGTCCGGGAGAGGAGACTTCAAAGGTATAGGCCTCACTGATATAATCTTCCCGATCCAGGATCTCATTCATTTCCTGCGAAACTGCCACGCAATCATCCAGTTCGATGCCGCCCGGCTTATCGATATAGGCTCTAAGGAAATACTCACCAGCTTCCTTTACAAATTCCACATCGACCAGTTCGAAACCCATTCGATCCAGGATCGGCTGCAGAAAAGCTTCCGTTTTCTTTTCGTAAAGCTCTGATTTCTTTGACATAGTCCCTCCAGAAAAAGCTCTGTAAACCAATCAAATCTTTCTTTTCCTGTCAAATATAGACCAGACCAGGGAAAGACTTTGAAAATACCACAATACGCAATTGAGAGTGGACGTTCCCGCCCACTCTCAACCAGCTGTTACGATTCTAAAATAACACAGAACCATAGATCATACAAGTAAAAAATAAGTACCGGTTGAAAAACCGGTACCTTAGGGTTGGGCTATAAAAGTAGTTCGTAGGGGAGTCGAACCCCTGTTTTCGCCGTGAGAGGGCGACGTCTTAGCCACTTGACCAACGAACCAGATTGTTGACCCGGTTGAACCGCGTCAACAATAGATACTATACAGGATACCGAGATAAAATGCAAGTACTTTTTTTAATTTTTAATTACAGTGCCAAAAGCTGCATGTCACACTGTAATCATTTCATCTCCTGCATCAGTCTTCGTATCCGTTCGGATTCTTCTTCTGCCAGTTCCAGGAATCTCTGCACATCTCAAGGATACCGTACTTTGCCTTCCAGCCAAGCTCACGTTCAGCCTTCTTCGCATTGGAATAGCACTGAGGAACATCTCCTTCTCTTCTGGGTGCAAACTCATAAGGGATCTTCAGATCGTTTGCCTTCTCAAAATTATTGACGATATCCAGAACACTGTAGCCGATACCGGTTCCCAGATTATAGATGGAGACACCGCTGCCGGGCTCCAGTTTCTTCAAAGCTGCTACATGACCGCTGGCCAGATCCATGACGTGAATATAATCACGAACACAGGTTCCATCCGGTGTATCATAATCATTGCCAAAGATATTCAGATGATCCAGCTTTCCGATGGCAACCTGGGTAATATAAGGCATCAGATTGTTCGGGATGCCGGAAGGATTCTCTCCCATCAGTCCTGTCGGATGAGCTCCGATCGGATTGAAGTAACGAAGGAGAACGACATTCCATTCCTCATCTGCTGTATGAAGATCGGTCAGGATCTGCTCAATCATCCACTTCGTCCAGCCATAGGGATTGGTGCAGGTCCCCTTCGGGCACTCTTCTGTGATAGGGATCTGGGCAGGATTGCCATAAACCGTTGCAGAAGACGAGAAGATGATATTCTTGACACCGGCCTTTCTCATCTCATCTACCAGAGTCAGGGTACCGTTGATATTGTTATCATAATATTCTACAGGAAGATGTACGGACTCGCCGACAGCCTTTAATCCGGCAAAATGGATAACGCTCTCAATGGAATTCTCATGGAAGATCTTCTTTAAGATCTCACGGTCTCTGATATCTCCCTGATAGAACTTCAGCTCCTTACCGGTGATCTCTCTGACACGCTCCAGGGATTTCCGGTTCGCATTACAGAGGTTGTCCAGGACAACGACTTCCTTACCATTATTCAAGAGTTCCACACAGGTATGGCTGCCGATGAATCCGGCTCCTCCGGTTACTAAGATTGCCATAACACTTCCTCCTTTGCCTACGTCTTAATACAGTAAAAATGGTGGCTGCTTTCGCAGGCCACCATCCATTGTATTATGCAATCTTTTCTTTTGCAACATCACAAAGCTTTGCAAATCCTGCAGAATCACTTACTGCAAGGTCAGCCAGCATCTTACGGTTTACTTCAACACCGGCGAGTTTCAAGCCATGCATCAGCTTGCTGTAGGAAAGTCCATTGATTCTTGCTGCTGCATTGATACGAGCGATCCAGAGAGAACGGAACTGTCTCTTTCTTTCCTTACGTCCTGCATAGGAGGAGGTAAGAGCTCTCATTACAGACTGCTTGGCTACACGGTACTGCTTGGATCTTGCTCCACGGTAACCCTTAGCCATTTTCAGTACACGATTATGTTTTTTCTTAGCGTTTAAACCGCCCTTAATTCTTGCCATTTATGTTTCCTCCTGTCCGAATCAGAGATAAGGTAAAATCTTCTTCATATTCTTAACATTGGTTTCATCTGCATATCCGGCCTTGCGAAGATTTCTCTTACGCTTGGTGGTCTTCTTTGTCAGAATATGGCTCTTAAAAGCCTTACTTCTCTTCAGATTACCATTTGCTGTGAGTTTGAACCGCTTTGCAGCTGCTCTCTTGGTTTTGGTCTTAGGCATAACCTATTCCTCCTTAGTTCTTTTTCTGTGACAAAACAATGCTGATACTTCTGCCTTCCATCTTCGGTCTCTTCTCAACGACGGCCACGTCCGAAAGGGCGTTGGCGAAGTCATCCAGAATATGCTGAGAGGTCGAGACATGAGCCATCTCTCTTCCACGGAAGCGAAGCGTAACCTTGACCTTATTTCCCTTCTCTAAGAACTTGCGCGCTGCATTGGTCTTAGTCGAAAGGTCATTGGAATCGATATTGGGAGACATACGGATCTCCTTCACTTCGATGGTCTTCTGCTTTTTCTTAGCTTCCTTCTCCTTACGGGCCATCTCATAACGATACTTACCGTAATCAATGATCTTACATACAGGCGGCTTTGCTTTCGGTGCTACTTTGACAAGGTCAAGATTCTCATCCTGAGCCATCTTATAGGCATCTCTTGCAGACATGATTCCAAGCTGTTCTCCATGAGAACCGATCAGACGAACTTCCTTATCTCTGATCTGTTCATTAATCATTAAATCGCTAATTGGTGTTACCTCCGTAAGTCTTCTCTCCGCATTCCGCTTTCACCGCCCGAGGTCTATGTAAATATAGACCGGAGCAATAAAAAAGTGGATAGGCAGGCTATCCACAATCATACATATCTCTTCGAAACAGATCAAAGAAAACATCATGAACACTAAGTCACATTCCCAGTGCTTAGGTGAGAGTGGATACTCTGCTTTCTTGTTACAACATTGATATCCTACCACGCCCCTGCCAGCGTGTCAACTGCTTTCTTTCGCTTTCTTTCGCTTTCTTTCCTTTCTTTCCTAGAAGCTTTCGGATTTTTTGAAAAAGGCCCTTAACCATCATCTGTCAGCATCTTTCCATACAGACCACTTCAGCGTTTTTCCTCTTCCATTTGAATTTTTCCGCTCAGATCATCGATAAACTGCTGAGCCGTCCGGCCGGAAAGTCCGCCATGAGACAGTTCCCACTGGTTCGCTTCCAAAAGGACTTCTTCATCACTGATGTTCAGTCCAGCCCGGTCTCTCAGTCTGAGAACAATCTCCTGAAAGCCCTTGGGGGACGGAGAGTCATAATAAATCTTGCAGCCGAAACGATAAGACAGAGACAGCTTCTCCTGAACGGTATCATTCTTATGAAGATCGTCATATTCTTTCTTGTCACCGGCACTCTCCCGCACCAGATGTCTTCTGTTACTGGTCGCATAGATCAGAACATTATCGGGTTTCTTTTCCAGACCACCCTCGATCACTGCCTTCAGATACTTATAATCCGTTTCAAATTCTTCAAAAGAGAGGTCATCCATATAAATGATAAAGCGGTAGTTTCGATTCTTGATCTGGCCAATCACTTTGTTCAGATCCCGGAACTGATGCTTGAAAATCTCGATCATACGGAGTCCCTGGCCGTAATACTGATTGATGATGGCCTTGATCGATGTAGACTTTCCGGTCCCGGCATCACCGAAAAGAAGCGCATTGTTGGCCGGAAGTTTCTTCAAAAAGGCTTCCGTATTATCCACCAGCTGCTTCTTTTGATATTCATAGCCCACCAGATCGGACAGACTGACATGAGCGATTCTGGTGATCGGAACCACATTGCCCTGTTCATCCACACGGAAGGCCTTATGAAGGCCGAATGTACCGATCCCGTAGGACTGATAGAAATCCAGAACCGAAGCAGCAAATGTATCCAGATCCATTGCCTCTTCCAGCTTATGACAGAGATCCATGATACAATCCCGGATCCTCTTATTGAAGAGATAGCCCGACTCCGGATTATCCCGATAATCCGTCAGAAGAGCGATTTCAGAGAAGTCCAGGAAATCTGAATACTCATGCTCCAGATGGAAAAGCTTCATGAAAAGTTCCAGATCGTGACGACCTGCGCGGGAAAGGGAGCCTCCACAGTCGCCCCGCATTTCACAGGCTCTGGTAAAGGCATTTTCATGGTTCACAATGAAATTCGTAAGAAGAGCATGATAGAGATTTCCATAGAAACCATGAGAGGCAGCCATCTCGATCAATTCATGGATCCTCTGATAGACTTCTTCCTCCGGATAAGCGCCCTGGGGTTTGCAGAGGATCTCACTGTAGCGGTAGATCACGTCCGACGGATCCGCCCGATAAAGAAACATATGATTCATCAAGTTTTCCATAACATACCTCCTTCTTAATAATTGCCGAGGATCTGGATGGAGTTTGCCTCCTCCGACAGTCCTGTCAGTGCATTCTGAACTGCTTCATCATTTAAGTTGCCTTCCAGATCTACGAAGAAACGATAAGCCCAGGGACGATCCTTAATGGGCCGGGATTCAATCCGTGACATGCTGAGTCCGTTATAGGTGAAATTGGACAGAACATGATAGAGAGATCCGGAATTGTCATTCAGTTCAAAAGATAAGGTCAAAGTCTTTGCATTAATAAAAAACTTCTTTTCTGAGGAAACAATAATAAACCGCGTTGCATTGGTCTTATCATCCTGAATTTTCTCATCCAGGACCTGCAGGCCATAGAGATCGGCGTTGATCTTCCCGGCAATGGCAGCCTGATCCAATCGCTTATCATCATGAACTTTTTTGGCTGACATGGCTGTATTGAGAAGGGATCTGGCCTCAAACGAAGGATGCTGATCCAGATAATCACTGCATTGAAGCAGAGCCTGAGGATGGGAGTAAACCACCCTGATATCCGACAATTTAGCGCCCGGGAGGGCAAGTAAGGCATGGTCTATCTTTATCACCTGCTCACCGATAATGGCGAAATCATACTCCGTCATGAGGTCGAAGTTCTCACTGATCATGCCGGCGGTAGAATTTTCAATGGGAAGGACAGCGTAATCGGCCCGATGATCTTTCAGATCCTCAAAGGCTTCCCGCCAGGTTTTGACCGGATGGGTCTTATTATGCTCTCCGAAGAATTTGACCAGAGCAGCCTGGCTGTAAGCACCCTCGACGCCCTGGTAAGCAATTTCACAGCCATGGAAATCAAAACCGGATTTGCACTGAAAACCGAAATCCTTGCGAAGGCCATTCCTGGAAAGGATCCCATACTGTTTCTTCCGGCTGCCGGACATGATCGAAGAAAAAAGTTCCCTGATGCCCTGACGAGTCAGGGGGTCCGCCGAGAGATTGGAAAGGCCGGTCAGCTTTTCCTCTTCCCTCTGCCGGTCATAGATCGGCCGCCTTTTTTCCATCTTGAAGGCGGCCACTTCGTCCGCCAGATCCATCCGTCTCTCGTAGAGATCTACGATCTTTTGATCGATCGAATCGATGTCTTTTCTGATTTCTGTAATATCTCTCATTTTCTTTTTCCTTTTTCTCAGACATTCCCGGAAGCATCCAGAAGATCGAAAATCGACAGCTGATCATCTTCGGGAAGGTTTTGAATAATTCCAAGCCGCTCCATGGTATCAATGATCGTGGAAGAGACCTTGCCTCGGTTCTTCAAATCATTCTTCGATGTAAAGGGCCGGCTGTTCGCTGCAATCTGCAGAGACTCTGCCGCTGAATCGCCCATGCCTTCCAGAGAATTAAAGGGAGGCAGGAGTTTTCCGTCGATGATCTGGAAATAACGGGCATCCGACCGGTAGAGGTCCATCGGTAAAAATTCAAAACCTCTGGCATACATTTCCTGAACCAGCCTCATATCGCCGTAAGTTCCCTTTTCCTTCGCTGTCAGTCTGTCTCCCTTGGCATCGTAGGCTCTTAAGGTATCTTCCAGATGCTGTTTCCCAAGACACATGATCTCATAGCTGAAATCCGTGGCACGGATGGAAAAATAGGCAGCATAATAAGCCAGGGGATAATAGACCTTACAATAAGCTACCCGCCAGCCCATCATAACATAAGCTGCTGCATGTGCCTTGGGGAACATATACTTGATCTTCTCACAGGACTTGATATACCAGTCCGGAACACCATGTGCCTTCATATCTTCGACATATTGCGGCCATTCATTGCACTTTCCCTTGGCAACAACGCCTTTCCGGACCCGCTCCATAATGGTAAAGCTCTCCTCGGATTCCAGCCCCTGATGGATGAGATAAACCATGATGTCATCCCGGCAGGCGATACAGGTGGAAATGGTTGCTGTCCCCTCCTGGATCAGGGTCTCGGCATTGCCCTGCCATACATCGGTTCCATGAGAAAGGCCGGAGATTCGGATCAGGTCCGTAAACTCCTTTGGTTTGGCTTCCATCAGAAGTCCCATGGCAAAGTCGGTGCCAAACTCCGGAATACCAAGAGTTCCCAGAGGACAATTCTTCCAGAGATCCTCCGGCTTTACTCCCAAAGCATCCGTATTTTCAAACAGGGACATGACTGTCCGATCATCCAGGGGAATATCTGTCGGATGGAGACCGGTCAGATCCTCCAGCATCCGGATCATGGTCGGATCCTGATGACCCAGGATATCCAGTTTCAGAAGATTTGAGTCAATCGAATGATAATCGAAATGCGTTGTGATCACATCACTTGTCATATCATTGGCCGGATGCTGAACCGGCGTAAAAGTATTGATCTCCTCTCCCATGGGCAGAACGATGATTCCGCCCGGATGCTGGCCGGTCGTCCTGTGGATCCCGACACAGCCCTTGACAATCCGGTTGATCTCACACATCCTCTTATGGATGCCACGCTCCTCAAAATAATTCTTGACATAACCGAAAGCCGTCTTATCCGCCAGGGTGCCGATGGTTCCTGCCTTGAAGGTCTGGCCTTCGCCGAAAATAACCTCTGTATAACGGTGGGCCTTGGCTTGATAGTCCCCGGAAAAGTTCAGATCGATATCCGGCTCTTTATTTCCTTTGAAACCGAGGAATGTCTCGAAGGGGATATCGAATCCCTGTTTGGTCAGATAATGACCGCAGCGGGGGCATTTCTTATCCGGCATATCACATCCTGCCCGGCCCGAAAAAGCCTTGACCTCCTCAGAATCGAAATCGACATAATGGCAGTGCGGGCAGAGATAATGAGCCGGCAGAGGATTGACCTCCGTGATGCCGGCCATAGTCGCGACAAAGGACGACCCGACCGAGCCTCTGGATCCGACCAGATAACCATCTTCATTCGACTTCCAGACCAGTTTCTGGGCAATGATGTACATGACGGCATAGCCGTTTCCGATAATGGAATTTAACTCTCTTTCCAGACGGGCAGATACGATCTTCGGAAGATCCTCGCCATACATCTCATGGGCCCTATCGTAGCAGATCTTTCTAAGCATTCCATCGGAATTTTCAATGACCGGCGGGCACTTGTCCGGTCGAACCGGTGCGATGGGTTCACACATATCCGCAATCCGATTGGGATTCTTTATGACCACTTCCTCTGCCGCTTCCGCGCCAAGATAGGAAAACTCATCCAGCATCTCCTGAGTCGTATGCAGATACAAGGGAGGCTGAGGATCCGCATCGTCGAAATGCTGACCGGCCATCAGAATTCTCCGATAGATCTCATCTTCCGGATTCAGAAAGTGGACATCACAAGTCGCACAGACCGGCTTATCCATAGCTTTCCCAAGTTCATAGATCTTACGGTTCAAGTCCTGGAGATCTTCCACGGAATTGACCACAGAATCTCTCGGACTGTCAATCATATATTGATTATTCCCGACCGGCTGGATCTCCAGATAATCATAGAAGGAAGCGATCCTTTCAATTTCCTGTTCCGGGCGACCGTCATGAATCGCTGAATAGAGTTCTCCGGCGGAACAAGCCGAACCCAGGATCAGGCCTTCCCGATATTTATTAATCAGAGATCTCGGCATCAGAGGACGTTTCCGGAAATACTTTAAATGGGAAAGAGAAATCAGGCGATAGAGATTGATCCGTCCCAGATCATTCTTTGCAAGAACAATACAGTGATTGCTATGAAGCTTTCGAATGGATTCCTCTTCGAGTTTCATGGACTTCTGGATCTCTGTCAATTTCGTCAGGCCGCGGTTTCTAAGCCTGGTCGACAGAGCATCGAAAATCCAAGCCGTACATTCCGCATCATCGACCGCCCTGTGATGATGTTCCAGAGAAACCTTCAAGGCCTTGGCCACGGTATCCAGCTTATAATTCGACAGGTTGGGAAGAAGGACCCGGGCCATTTCCACCGTGTCCATATAGGTCACAGGAGCCTCTAAGCCCAGCCTCTTGCAGTTGGCCTTAATAAAGCCCATATCGAAATCCGCATTGTGGCCGACCATAATGGCCCCTTTGCTGAATTCCAGGAATTTCGGAAGCAAGGTCTCTATGGATTCCGCATCCTTTACCATATCATCCCGGATACTGGTTAATTCCGTGATCCGGTAGGGAATGGGGATCTTGGGGTTTACAAATTCCGAAAATCGATCCTTTACTTTCCCTCCGGAAAAACGCACGGCACCAATCTCAATGATCCGGTTTTTTTCTGCAGAGAATCCTGTTGTCTCCAGGTCGAAGACAACAAAATCATCATCCAGGCTCTGATCTTCTCCGATTGGATCGGTCACAAGACGGCGGATGTCATCCACCAGATAGGCTTCCACTCCATAAATGATCTGCGGCGCATCCGGATCCTTCTGTACGGCATGATAGGCTTCGGTGAAGCCCTGTACATCGCCGTGGTCCGTAATAGCGATAGCCCTGTGTCCCCAGCGTTTGGCCTGGGCAATAATATCCCCTGCCGTGCTGACGCCGTCCATATCACTCATCTTGGTATGACAATGGAGTTCCACTCTCTTGACCGGAGCATGATCCATCCTTTTTTCCTGGAAGTCCGGGATCTCCATCATGCCGGAGATCTTCTGAAGCACCAGATCATGGTCGAACGTATCAATGGACGGAACTCCCCTGACTTTGATAAAAGCACCATTATGCAGTTTTCCATTGGTCAGGGCCTTGGCCTGATCATTGCTTACAAAGATCTTACAGGTAATGGAATCCGTAAAATCCGTAAGAGAGAAGATCAGGATCGTTCTCTCGTTTCTGATCTCCTTGGCATCCAGATCGAAGACCTGCCCCCGGACGGCAATGGTTCCAATTTCACCCTGGACATCCTTTAAGGCAGTGACTTCCTCCTCGATATCCCTGCCATAGAAAACTGCCGGATTGTTCGAACGTACCAGAGGGCGTTCCCTGTTCTGATAAGTTCTGGACTCTCTGCCCTGCTCGAAGGACCCGGATCGGCCTTTCCTGTTCTGATCCGGCTCTTTTTCTTTCTGATCCTTCTTCTGATAGAAATCCGAAGAGGCTGCTTTCCCGGAAACAGTTCCGGATCCTTTTTTTAAAGTTTTCTTTTCGCCGGTCTTCTCCCCTTCTCCGATAATATCCTGATCGGAATTCTTCTCCTCCTTGACTTCCTCATAACGGCGGCTGATGCTTTCGATCTCCTGCTCAATCAATTCTTCGCCCCGGTCTTGCCTTTCCTCCTCATCCGCTTCCCTGTAGGACACATCGCAGATGACATCCAGGCCACAGCGCTGGCAGAGAATCTTCGTCAGAATGTCTAGAATGGTCTCCTCAAACATATGAGAGGCCGCATCATCCGGAAGGGTGATCAGAAGATGACGGTCATCCGTAAACTCCATCTGACCCCTGGAGAGGACTTTATAAAGGATAATATTGTTTTTATAGATCTCTGATCGTATGGAGTCTTGATAGAGGTCAAAAAGAGCCTTGGGCGAATATCGACCAGACAGTTGAAACTTCTCAATGATATGAACCTTCACCTTGTCCTGAAAATAGGTCTCTTCAATATTCTTCTCCAATTTCCAGATCCGGTTCTTGGGGACAAGGGCATAGGCCCGAAGATAGATCCGCATGAGATCGCGGGCCGGATTGGTCGTAACCCGGCTTACTCTTGCATCCTGAAGCTGCTTGTCCAATTTCCCATTGCGGGAAAGCTCAGGAAAAAGTTCTGATAATAAGCGATCTTCTGCCAACTCTTCTTACTCCTTCCAGGTTTTTATGACTTAGCCTTTTGACCTTTTTCTCTTCTCTCGGCAATCAGGCGATCCAATTCGATTTTTAATTCCTCTAAGAGATCTTCCTCAGGAACTTTACGAAGTACTTTGCCATGTTCTAAGATCAAGCCCTCGCCCTTGCCTCCGGCGATACCGAGATCCGCCTCTCTGGCTTCTCCCGGGCCATTCACAACGCAGCCCATGACAGCAACCTTGAGATCCAGTTGGATATCCTTCACCATATCACTCACTTTATTTGCAAGACCGATCAAATCAATCTGGGTTCTCCCGCAGGTCGGACAGGATACCACCTCTACACCGCCGGAACGAAGACCGAGTGTCTTTAGGATCAGCCGGGCCGAACGAACCTCATCTTCGGGATCTCCGGTCAGAGAAACCCGGATCGTATCGCCGATTCCCTGAGACAGGATCAGAGAGAGTCCGATGGCCGATTTGATATTTCCGGCTGTCACATTGCCGGCCTCGGTAATACCTACATGAAGAGGATGATCGGTCTGATCTCTGATCAATTCATGTGCCTTGACACACATCATAACATCCGATGATTTAATGGAGATCACCAGATTGTCATAACCCATATCTTCAATGATCCGAACCTTATCCAGAGCAGACTCCACCAGGCCTTGGGCCGTCACTCCGCCGTATTTCTCGATCAGATCCTTCTCCAGGGATCCGGAATTCACCCCGACCCGAATCGGAAGATTCCTTTCCCTGCAGGCATCAACAACTGCCCGAATCCTTTCTTCGGAACCGATGTTACCCGGATTGATCCGGATCTTATCTGCCCCGTTTTCAATGGCTAAAAGTGCCAGTCGATAATCAAAGTGGATATCCGCAACCAGTGGAATATGAATTCTTTTTTTGATTTCAGAAATGGCTCTTGCCGCTTCCTTCGTCGGAACGGCACAGCGGATAATGTCGCAGCCGGCTTTCTCCAATCGAAGGATCTGAGCTACCGTCGCCTCCACATTCTCCGTCGGCGTATTGGTCATGGATTGGATCAAAATCGGATGGTTTCCACCGATCACCCGGTCGCCGATCCTTACTTCTCTGGTTTTCATCCGTTCAAACATTCCTTATTTGTCTCCTCTCAGAAAAGCTTTGTGATATCACTGATCATGACAAGTACCATAAAGCCCATTAGAATAGCAAATCCGGCGAAATTGACTGCCCCTTCCAACTTTTCGGGTGCCCTCTTCTTCGTGATCATCTCCACCAGAAGGAAGACCAGCCGTCCTCCATCCAGAGCCGGGAAAGGAAGAAGATTCATAACACCCAGATTTGCCGACAGAAGGACCGTCAGATTCAGCATCTCCATGACTGCTAAGAAGACGCTGACCGCCAGGGATTGTTCATAGGCATCTCCTATCGTTTTCACGATACCGACCGGGCCGGACATATCGGTGACTCCGAGCTGACCGGTGAAAAGCATCTTTAAGGAGCCGAAGGTCACATAGATCAGATAGCGGACCTGGTAGGCGCCGTAACGCAACGCTCCGAAGATATTGGTCCGAACGCTCGTCGTTCCTCCCTGGATTCCAAGCAGATAGACCTTACTTTCCTTATCATAGCGGGGACTGATGTCATAGGTCTTTTTTACGGTCTTCCCTTTCGATTCCCGCTCGACTGTCACAGATAAGGGTTTCCCGCTGTGCAGCATCGTATAAGCCCGCACTTCTCCATAGAAATGAATGTGATAGCCGTTGATGTCCGTGATCTGGTCGCCGGCTTTTATTCCCGCTTCCGCTGCCGGATAGCCGTCCATCAGCTTTTCAATTTTGGCTGGCTGATAACCGACACAAGCGACAAGGATCACAGCTAAAATGTAGGCCAATAGAAAATTAAAGACAGGGCCCGCTAGCACGACCAGAAAGCGCTGCCAGGCAGGCTTCTTCTGAAAAGAGCGCTCGTCGGACGTATCCTGATCCTCTCCTTCCATGACGCAGGCGCCGCCGAAGGGAAGCAGATGGACAGAGAAAAGCGTCTCCCCTCTTTGAAAGCCAAACAATCTCGGACCCAGTCCCAGCATGAATTCATTGACACGGATCCCGCAGCGTTTGGCCACGAAATAATGTCCGAATTCATGGAATATGACAATGAAACTGAAGATCAGTACCGCAATGATTATTTTCAATAAAGTATCCTCATTTGTATTACAATCCTACATTTCAGATCTTCGCAGCATGAAGGACAGCCTCTCCGGCTTCCTTTTCCGTTTCCAGAATCTCTTCCAGAGACGGATCCGGACGGAAGGTCACATCTTCCATCGCTGCCTGGATCAGATCCGGAATCTCTAAGAATTCGATCTTTCGATCCAGAAGCAGGGCCACTGCCTTCTCATTTGCAGCATTGAATACCGTCGGAATATTACCTCCCCGGTCCATGGCCTCATAGGCCAGTCCGAGACCGCGGAAAGTCTCCATGTCCGGTTTCTCAAATGTAAGGCATCCCAGGGAAAAGAGGTCAAGCTCCGGAAGATCCAGAGGCAGGCGGTCCGGATAGCTCAAGGCGTAGGCAATGGGAATTCTCATATCCGGTATTCCAAGTTGACCAATCACTGCCCCATCTTCAAATTCCACAGCAGAATGAAGGATACTCTCCGGATGAACCAGAACCTGAATCTCTTCTCTTTTGACACCGAAAAGCCAGCCGGCTTCCATGACTTCCAAGCCTTTATTGACCAGTCCTGCTGAGTCAATCGTCACCTTGGCACCCATATCCCAGTTGGGATTCTTTAAGACCTCTTCCAGCCTGACGTGCAAGAGATCCTCTCGCTTTTTCCCTCGGAAAGTGCCTCCGGATGCGGTAAGAAGGATCTTCTTTAAGCGTTTCTTCGGGCTTCCCTGAAGAGACTGGAAAATCGCCGAATGCTCGCTGTCAACCGGCAGGATCTCGGCATGATATTTCTTAGCCATAGGCATGATCAGATGCCCTGCCGTAACCAGTGTTTCCTTATTGGCCAAACCGATCTTCTTCCCTGCCCGAATGGCTGCCATCGTCGGTTTAATTCCAAGCATACCAACGATACCGGTAATTAAAATATCCGATGCCGGATCTTCTGCCACCCGGATCAAGCCCTCCATGCCGCTGTAAACCGGAAGCGAGAGATCCTTCAGACGGGTGCGAAGATCCAAAGCCTTCTCTTCTTCCCAGACGGAAACAAAAGCCGGATGAAATTCCCGCACTTCTTTTTCCAACTGGTCTATATTTCTCCCGCAGGATAAACTTGTCACTTCATAAGCTTCCGGATGCTGTCGTATGACATCCAGAGTCTGGGTCCCGATCGAACCGGTAGCCCCTAAAATTGCAACTTTCATATGAACTCCAAAATACTTCCATCCAAAAGACTTCCATTCGAAAGACTTCCAATCGAAATACTTCCATCCGACATACTTCTGATGTCAGGGAAATGGTCCTCCCCAACAGCATAGGATCGATTGAAATTTTATCCTTTGAAATCTGTAAGATCAAACCAGATAGACTGCCAGGAAGTAAATGATCGGCGCCGTGATGATCACGCTGTCGAAACGGTCAAGGATACCGCCGTGTCCCGGGATCAGCTTACCGTAATCTTTGATATCATAGTTTCTCTTGATGGCAGATGCTGCCAGATCACCAATCATGGAGATCAAAGCGCCGACTGCGGAAATCAATCCTAAGATCAGGATCTCCCGGCCACCGATCTGCATCTGGCTTTTAAAAATCAGACTGTAAATCAATGTCAGAAGGAAAGCCCCGGCGACACCGCCAATAGCACCTTCGACAGATTTTTTCGGACTTAAGACCGGTGCCATCTTATGCTTTCCAAACAGGCGGCCCACACAATAAGCGCAGGTATCACAGCCCCAGGAGCAGAGGAAGATCAGCCAGACAATGTATTTGCCATTTGTGATCTCACGAGTCTGATAGATGAAGGACAGCATGATCGAGACATAGAATACGCCGAAAAAAGACGCCATGATCTGTCTGGAATGATATTTAGGATAGGTCAGGACAAAGCAGGCCAGAAGCAGAATCAAAAAGGCAATGACCAGAATCTCCAGATTGGGGAGAAAGTGATATAAGAGGTCAAAGTAGTAAAGGACGGTAAAAAGATAACCCAATATACCGACCGGCTTCTTATTGATATCAAATACTCGATAGAGTTCCATGAGGCCAACCAGGGAAATGGCGCAAGTCGATGCGAGAAGAACCCTTCCTCCCGTAATAATAAAAAGTAAAGCCAGAGCGACCAGAACAATGCCGCTTAATAATCTGGTTCGAAACATAAAATCTCCTTTCAATTTTGGCAATGATCGTTCGAATGTCTGAGCCGGGAAAAACCAACCGGATATGGTATTTCCATCAAATCTTCATCGTATTCTGCATTAAAGTCCCCCGAAGCGGCGGTTTCTCCTGTCATATTCTTCCACTGCCTCTTTCAGGCAGGCTGCATTGAAGTCCGGCCAGGGAGTCTTGGTGAAATAGAATTCTGAATATGCAAGCTGCCAGAGGAGATAGTTGGACAGCCGTTCTTCTCCGCTGGTCCGAATCATAAAGTCCGGATCAGGAATTCCTGCCGTATCCATATGAGAGGACAGATCTTCTTCTGTCAGATCCTCCGGCTGCTTTCCGGCATCCATAAGGTCTCGCATGGCTTTTCTGGCCGCACGCGTGATCTCATCCCGGCTGCCGTAATTGATAGCAATCTGAAGATTCAGGCCGGTAAAGTCCTTCGACAGGTCTTCCAACTGGTCAATTGCCTTCTTTAAGCTTTCCGGCAGACCTTCCGGATCTCCGAGAATGCGGACCCGCATATTATTTTCTACGGAAAGTTTCATACATTTCTTTAAATAAGTTCCGAGCAGTTTCATTAGAGTAGAAACCTCATCCGACGGACGTTTCCAGTTTTCCGTAGAAAAAGCATAAAGCGTCAGATATTTGATTCCAATATCGTCCGCAGCCTTGCAGATCACTTCCACATTTTTGGCACCGGCTGCATGTCCATAAGTCCGGGGCATGCCCTTGGCCTTGGCCCAGCGTCCGTTTCCATCCAGAATAATTGCAACATGTTCCGGAATCTTCATATATTCCTCCATGATAAAGTACGAGGACACAAGAAACCCTCGTGCCCTCGTAAGTCTGTTCTATCGTCCAATATCAGACAGTCATGATTTCCTTGATTTTTTCCTCAATCAGACCATCCACTTTCTTCGTGAACTCGTCTGTCATCTTCTGCACCTCGGTTTCCTGATCCTTCTCTTCATCTTCGGAAATTTCAGAAGCCTTTTGTGCCTTCTTTAAAGCGTCCATAGCATCCCGGCGGATATTTCGAACAGCGACCTTGGCCTCCTCACCTTTTTTCTTGATGTCCTTGGCCAGATCCTTACGATGTTCCTCTGTGAGATCCGGGAAAACCAGACGAATGGTCTTGCCATCATTGGTCGGATTGATTCCGACATCAGAGATCATGATTGCCTTTTCAATCTCCTTCAAAAGGCTTGGATCCCAGGGCTGGATCTGGATCATGCGGGGTTCCGGAACGGTAACATTGGCTACCTGCTGAATCGGTGTCTCGGCTCCGTAATAGCTGACCATGACCCGGTCTAAGACATGAGGGTTGGCACGGCCTGCACGAATCGCATTGAGTTCTTCCTTGAGATTCAGGATACTCTTCTCCATACGGTCTTTATTTTCAGATAAATTCACTGCCATAATGATTCTCCTTGATCATTTTTAAAATTTAAGAGCTGCAGTTTTGATCTTTTTCATCAAGATGTCATGCCGGAATTCTATTGCATTTCAAGCTGTAATGGAAGTTCCGTCAAAATCCTGATTCAATGCTGCCTTCAGAATACCATCTTCTTCCGAAAGGGCAAAAACCTTGAGCGGCATTTTATTCTCCAGGCACATAATGGAAGCGGTCAGATCGATGACACCGAGTTTCTGATCAACAAGGTCCTGAATCGGAAGCCTGTCATACTTCTTTGCATTGGGGTTGGTCTTGGGATCGGAATCGTAGACACCATCGATTGCCTTGGCAAGAAGGATCTGATCCGCACCGATCTCAACAGCGCGAAGAACCGTGGCTGTATCGGTCGAGAAGTATGGATGTCCTGTGCCGCCTGCAAAGAAGGTCACTTTTCCGGCATCCAAGGCGGTATTAACAGCATCAATGTCAAAAAGATGGCTGAAAGCGCCACAGACAAAGGGAGTGTAGATCTCGGTCTTCATTCCCTCCCCACGGAAAATGTCTGATACATAGATACAGTTCATAACGGTAGCCAGCATACCAATCTGATCTGCCTTGGAACGGGTCAGTTCTTCTCCGGTACGCCCTCTCCAGAAATTTCCACCGCCGATGACGATTCCGACAGAGAAGTCGTGATCGATCAGTTTCTTTACTTCCTTTGCGACGGTCCGAACCGTCATTTCATCAAAACCGGTATGCTTCTCTCCCGCCAGAGCTTCACCGCTCAGTTTCAGGAGAACACGTTTCTTATTACTCATTTTTTCATCCCCTTTGCATCTTTCTATTGGACGGACACCCGACTTTGTATATCCGTCAAAGCGCGAATTTCTTAAAAGCCAAAATCTATCTTACCATAAGAATACTTTCCTTTTCAATTACTTCAGGCTCAGAAACTGATCGACATTATCGATGGTCACTTTCCGGTAGTCGACATAGGTGCTCTTTCCATCCGTCATGGAGAGTCCCCTGAGGTCTTTCCCTTCAAAGGCACGGACAGCAATATCCATAACCTTATCCGCCTGCGTCTTGCCATCATTATAGACAGTCCCCTGAATCAGTCCTTTCTTAATATCCGAAAGGACTTCTTTCGCCCCATCTACACCGAAGATCACCGGATAAGAAGTTCTCGAGAGATTCCTTTTCTGCAAGGCATCCAAAACGCCGAGTGCCATATCATCATTATTGCAGAGCACCAGTTCAATCGAATTTCCATAGCTTTCTAAGAGCTGATTCATCTTATTTTCTGCCTGGAGCCTGCTCCAATTGGCTACCTCATAGGACAATTTATCCAAAGGAATTCCGTTATCCAAAATGGTATTGATCGATCGGTCTGTCCGGATGATTGCATCCTGATGGTTAATTTCCCCGCGTAAAACCACATATTGGATCTTCCCATCATGATTTCGATCCACTTCCGGATGCTGCTTCAAATACTCCACACACTCCTGGCCCTGGATCTGGCCGGACTGGGCAGCCCTTGCTCCAACATAATAGAGCCCGTTCCAGCGGTTCAGGTCCTGCAAAACCAGCTCACGATTGAAGAAGATCACCGGGATATTATTCTTCTTGGCCATATCGATAATATCCATGGGATCATTTCGGTCCACAAGATTCACGGCCAGAACATTACAGCCATTGTCGATCAGGTCCTCCACCTGGTCATCCTGAATATTTTGTTTGCTTCTCGCATAACGAACAGAAACTGTAATCTGAAGCTTTTCGCCGGAAGTTTTTGATCTCTTCTTCGCCTGGGCAATCAGTTCATCGGTGATCTCTTTTAAAAAGAGATCTCCTTCATCGTAGATCACGACCCCAAGCTTCAGTCTTTTTACATCCGACGTTTCGACGGTGCCGCAGGAAACAAGACAAACTGTCAAAGCGATCATAAGAAGGGCGGAAAGAAAACGCCTTCCATTGTTCTTAAAAAAGGTTTTCATCGTTTATTCACCTATTTTCCCTGTATTCAAAGATTATGCGAGATAATATAAAGCATATCCTGATTTTCCTTTTTCATAAGATCTCTCATTCGTAAAAGCCGAACCGGAATCTTATGATTGCTTTCTTTGAGAAGGGAAACTTTAGAGAAAGCGGTGAAGCTTCTGGCGGCCTCATATCCCATATCGAAATCGTTCGGGAAGACCAGACCCTGAAGATTCCCTTCATCCAACTGGTAAACGGCATTCATGCCCCGGCCGAAGCCATAGAGAACCGCTCGATTCAGATCGCCATTCTTTTTCATCTGTGTCGAAAGTTCAATCTGTCTGTCATCCAAAGCGACGATGATTTCCGTTCGGTTTCGGAATTCTGAGATCTTACTTGTGACCTCTTCGTCCGAAGCAGATCCAAGTTCCCAGGAAAATGTCACTCCGCTGCCTTTCAGACCTTCTTTTAACCCTAAAAACAGCTCCTTCTCGCTTTGATCCGCCGGATTTGACCGAAGAACTCCCAAATGCTTTTCGCTCAGATTCGAAGAATAATCCGTAAGGATCATCCCGGCCAGTTGTTTCCCGTTCTCTCTGGAATCGTTTTGTGTCGTCCGAACTTTCTTGGTATGACCATTTCCCAGAAAAGCCAGGGGAGTCCGACGAGCCAGTGTTCGAATCTCTTTTTCTGCCTCTCCATTCAGCGGCCAGACAAGAAGTCCGTTCGTTCCCTCTGCCAGGGTTTCTTTCACGATCGAAGTCTCATCCTCTGCAGATTCAAAGCTTCCGGTAGAGATAAAATTCAGGCGGATCCCGGCTTCCGAAGCTCCTGCCTTCAGCCCGCCCTTCAGGGCGGTCCATTTTTCATTTTCCGAATCTTCCAGAATCACAGCAACCTCTTTCATCTTAGGAGCTGAATTTCCCCACATCAGCTTCGCCAGAAAGAAAACAGTCAGACCGACAAGAATCAATTCTGAGATGAGAAAACCCTTCTTTCCCTTCATTGTCCCTCCTCCAGTCTCTTTCTGTTTTCCTCTGTAAAGGGAATGGCCGGCAAATGCAGTGTCACTTTTGTACCCTCGTCCGGCTCACTTTGAATGATAAGACCATAGGCCTCGCCGAATTGCAGGCGGATCCGGTTATTCACATTCTTCAAACCGACGCCAGATCCATGCCGTGGGGTCTTCTCACCCCCGGTCAGAAGTCCTTTGACTGTTTCTTCTGTCATACCGATTCCATTATCCTTGACATGGATGTAGATATCCTTACCGGAAATTTCTCCACTCACCTCGATCAAGCCGTCCCCATCCATGGTCTCTACGCCATAATAAATGGCGTTTTCCAGAATTGGCTGGAGAATGAGCTTGACCGTGCAATAGGTCTTGATTTCCTCCGGAAGATGAAATTGCACTTGAAAGCGGTCCTTATAACGGTATTTCTGAATATTCATATAACTCTGGGCATGCAGCACTTCATCACCAATGGAAATGATCCGATTGCCCTTGGACAAGCTGATCCGAAAGAGTCTTGCCAACTGAGTGATCATATAGACAGCTTCTTCATTTTTCTCTCCTTCGATCATCCAGGTAATGGAATCCAGGGTATTGTAAAGGAAATGCGGGTTGATCTGGCTCTGCAAAGCATCCATCTCACTTTTCTGCCGAAGCCTTTCTTCTTCTACAATCTGGTGCATGAGACGATCGATCTCTTCATAGGACTTCTGGATACTGTCCCCCAGGTGACGAATCTCCGGGGAGCCGCCGATATAGATGGTCTGTCCATCCAGTTTTCCGGCCTCAATGGACTTGACCGATTCATCCAGAGCCAGTATGGGCCGGGCGATTCGGATTGCAGCGATCCGGTTGATCAGCAGGACGGTTGCAGAAGTCATGGAAAGAATGAAGAAAAGAAACCAGACATTATTGATCATATTCTGAGTCAGGGTCTTGCCCGGAATCACACTGACTAATTTCCAGCCGGTATAGGTGATCGAGCGGATACTGATGTAATCCCTTCCCTTCAAAGAAGCCTTAGGAAAGCTGCCATCCTCATGGCGGATAGCAAATAATGCAGAGGGTTCTTTCTCATAACCTTCCAGGATCGGCACCTGCCTGGGATGATAGATGAGATTCCCCTTATCATCGCATATGTAGTAATATTGACCGCCCGCATTCTCATTGATCTTCTTCATGGTCCGTTCCAGACGGCTGTAATCCAGATCCACCAGAAGGATCGCCTTTTTCGGCCGGTCTCCTTCGGTCAGATAGATCACTCTGGACATAGAAACCGTCCAGTTATAGCGGGAACTGTCGTCCTGAAAAAGATTCTGGACATGAGGAGCAGAGACATAAAAACTTTCCGGCTTATCTAAAGCTCCCTGAAACCACTCCTGATGACTGACATCAGGATCCTCTTTCTGTTTTGCCACAGGTTCTGCCAGAAGCAGGCTTCCGCTTGTATCATAGAGTGCAATGGACAAAATGGCATCCTTATTTGCTTCATAGAGGAGATAAAGATTCTTTGCCACAAATGGATCCGTCAGGGAATTGCCCGAAAGCACCTCATAATCCGCCGTATCCGAAATACGGCGGGCCATAAGAAGGTTCTCGTCCAGAGATGTTCCCGTCTGCTGGAGAATTGCTTCCGTGCTGCTTAAAGCCGTTGTACGGACACTCGTCCGAAAGCGAAACATAAAGAGTGATCCGAGAATCACAACAATGGCCAAAGACAAGGCAGAAAAGGAAATCATGAGTGTCGACTGGATCCCATTGACTGTATGGCTTTTCTTTAAAACCATAATCCTCTCACGGTAAAGTTCCAGGCGGCTCTTGATACGTTCTCTCACATTCTTTTGTTTATTCTCATTTGTTTCTTTCCTGTTATTTCGCATCTTCTACCTGTTTCTGACGAAATCTGGACGGAGAGACCCCGAAGGCCTTTTTGAAAACATAACTGAAATAATTCGGATCCTCATATCCGACTTTCTTACCGATGATATAGTTCTTATCATTGGTAAGTAAAAGCAGGTCTTTCGCCTTCTCCATCCGATAACCGGTCAAAAAGCTTACAAATGCCTCTCCCGTCTCCTTCTTGAAAATACTGGAGAAATAGGATTCCGATACGCCCAGGGCCTTACAAACCGATTCCAGGGAGAGGTCGGCTTCACTATAATGATCCCGAACATAGTTTTTGGCGCCTTTGACATAAGACAGACTGTTGGAGGAACGAAGGCGGCTCATGGCATCCATCATGGAGAGAGCGGTTCCTTTCAGCCATTCCCGAAGGGATTCCGCATCCAATTCAATAAGCTGCAGAAAAGGATCTTCTGTCAGACCCGATTGTGTCAGAATTTCCTCCATGGAGATCTCATTGCCCCTGGCAAAACGATACAAGGCAGACAGAAGATTACTGACCTCCATTCGATATTGCTTCACCGTTGATGAGAGACGGATGATCCTATCAATCACGGCATCCGATGCTTCTGTGACAACATCCTTCTTACCCATCCGAATGGCTGTAAAAAACTGGTGAAAATCTCCCTCCGAAGAAATCTCATAATTTGCTTTTTCTTCCGGTGCTGCTTCACGGATATTAATTGCCCGTCCTGTTCCGTACAAAACACGATAGGAAACCGCTTCTCTGGCACCGAGATAGGAGGTCTGCAAGTCTTTGAGATCTTCTACCGGTCCACCGATTCCGGCGGTCACAACAGCGCCAAGAACCCGTCCGGCGCTTCGAACGATCCGGTTACAATCATCCGTCAATCTGGTTACATCCTCCGCAGATGGCATGCGGACCAGCATGGCAATATCTCCACGATATGTGAAGAAATCCGCATCCCATTTCTGCTTCATTTCATCCGTAATATACTTCCAGACCGAAAGCTGAAGGACCGAAGGATGCATGCCCTCCGGAATATGATGGGAGCTGACATGAAAAATACAGAAGCAGTAACCGCCCGAAGATTCAGCCACCTGATAATCCGCTCTATATTTATCAAAAGAGCCCTCCGGTATTCTGCCCTCAATCAGCATGATATAGAAATTGGACTGGATCACCGGCAGAGATTCCATATAGAATTCCTGAAGCATACGGACATTCTGCCGTGCGCTTCTTTCCTCATCCATGTTTTTCTTAAGCTCAGTCAGAGTCTTGGTAAGTTCAATGGAACTGATGGGCTTTAAAATATACTCCGAAACCTCCAGATGAACGGCTTCCTTGGCATATTCAAATTCATCGAAGCCGGTAAAAAGAAGGATACGAAGATCCGGAAATTCCTTTCTCAAACGGCGCGATAATTCCAGACCATCCATATAGGGCATCTTGATATCTGTTATGACCACATCCGGCATCTCTTCCTCTGCAATCTCCAGAGCCTGGACACCATTCTTCGCATATCCGATGACAGAAAATCCAAGGTCCTCCCAGTTGACCTTTTTCTGCATGACATGGATAACATCCTCTTCATCATCTACAAGTAAAACACGATAGCCTTCCATGACTTTCCCCTTTATTTTCATACAAATATTTATAGTCATTGTAGCATAAAAAGACCCGTCACAAAATGCTATCTGTGACGGGTCCTATTTGTATCTGTCTGGGAGAAGATGATTCTAATCCTTACTTCTTACGGATATACTTCAGGCAGTCCAGAGTAACTGCAGCAAGAATAATGATACCTTCAAATACGAACTGGAGGTTGGTATCAACGCCCAGAATCGTAAGAGAATAGGTCAATGCCGTGAAGATCAGAACACCGACAACAACGCCGGAAATCTTTCCAATACCACCGGTGAAGGATACGCCACCAACAACGCAGGCGGCGATTGCATCCATATCCCATCCTTGTCCGTATGCTGCAGATCCGGAACCAACCATTCGGTTACATTCCAGCCAGTCGCCGAAGCCGTAGAGAATACCGGCAAGAATAAATGCACCCAGAGTTACACGAAAGACAGAGATACCGGAAGCCGATGCAGCCTCAGGGTTACCTCCGACTGCATAGAGATTCTTACCGAAAGTCGTCTTGTTCCATATGAACCATACAATGGCAATCGCTGCAACCGCCCAGATAATGATGGTCGGGAATCTGCCGTTGATCTTCGGAATGACCATAGCAGGAATCTTCTGATCGATGGATCCGAAGGATACACCCTTGGTTGCATAAGTAACCATACCGAAGATGATCAGCATGTTGGACATGGTTGAAATAAAGGGGTGCATCTTGAACTTTGCGGTGAAGAAACCTGCGATTGATGTAAAGATGGTGCAGAGAACGATGCAGACAAGAAGTGCCAGAATTGCTCTTCCTGCCAGAGGCATCTTGGTCAGATCAAAAACCTTACCGAAAACAGTACCGGTATTGGGTCCCTGATGCATGATAATGGTAGAAGCCACCATGCCCATGCCAACCATACGGCCAACGGAAAGGTCGGTACCGGTCAGAAGGATCAGTCCTGCAACACCCAGGGCATAGAACATTCTCGGCGAAGCCTGCTGGAGAATATTCAGAATATTATTATAGGTGAAAAGCGGAGAGCCCTTAACCATCGGTGTAACAATACCCAGGATGACAAAGACCATAATGATAACGAAATACAGACCATTCTGAAGAAGGAATTGCTGGGCGTTAAAAGTATACTTGTAATTCTCTCTTCTCTGAGCCATATTCTGTCCGAAGGTGAAATGGGACATACGGAGCTTGTCGATCAAATGATAACGATAGACAAAAGCCTCATGCTCTTCATCCTTTACGGCCTGAAGTTTCAGATCCCGACGCATCTTCTGATCATAGAGACGGTTCTTATAGACATAATTCTCATCCTTGATCTCCGCCTTGTCGCTTGTCTTGGACAGTTCGGCTTCATGCTCATTCTTCAGTTTTCCGATGGCCTGCTCATAATCCTTCTCGATGGCCTGTCGTTCTGCCTCACAGGATGCTTTGACCGGTTCCAGATAATCCTTGTCGAAATGAGCATTGATATAAGTCTCAGCTTTCTTGACCAGGGCATCTACCTCTGCCCGGTTCTTCGCCTCAACTTCCTTTGCCTTGGCCAGAGCCTCCTTATCTTCGGCGATCCGGTTTGCTCTCTCCTCTTTGTTCAAAGACTTATCATCTTTCAGAAGGATCATGTGATTTTCCAGCTGACGCACAAGTGTTGCACCATCCGCTCTTAATTGATCGATCTCATCCTGTATTTTGCCGACATACTCATCGATCGGCTTCAGGAGTTGATCCTTATCCTCCTGTGTCAATATCGTATTTGCCATAGCTTTTCTCCTTATATCCTATTATCAGAGATACTTCGCGCTTAATCGTAAGAGCTCTTCCTGATCGGTCTCTTTGGTATTCACAATTCCGGCCAGGTGTCCGTTACTCATCACACCGATTCGGTTTGTAATACCGAGAATCTCAGGCATTTCAGAAGAAACCACGATAATGGTCTTGCCCTGTTTTGCCATCTTAATGATAAGCTCATAGATCTCATACTTGGCACCGACATCGATGCCTCGGGTTGGCTCATCCATCAGAAAGACCTTGGGATCCCGCTCCATCCACTTACCGAAAATAACCTTCTGCTGGTTACCGCCGGACAGGTTGGCAATCATATCATCCGGTCCCATGGTCTTGGTATGCATAACGGAGATTTCATTCGAAGTTGCCTTTATCATCTTCGGACTGCTCAGAGCAACTCCCGACTTATAATGATTCATGTTGGCAATGGTGGTATTGAAAGTAAGGTCTCCCTTTAAGAAGAGTCCGTTCGCTTTTCTCTCCTCTGTGATCATTGCAAATCCGTGATCCATGGCATCTTTGGAACTGTTGAAGTTACTAAGCTTGTCATCGTAGTAGACACGACCGGAAGCCCGGGTCCGCATTCCGAAGATTGTCTCCAGAAGTTCGGATCTGCCTGCGCCGACCAGGCCGTATAGGCCGAAGATTTCTCCCTGACGAACATCAAAGGTGACATCTTTTAAGAAAGGCGCAAATTTCGTCGACAGATGCTGAACCTTCAGAATCGTCTTACCCGGCTTGTTATCCACCGGAGGAAAACGATTGTCCAGAGACCGGCCGACCATGGCTGCAATCAGCTCATTCATGTTGGTTTCTGAAACCGGCTTTGTCATCACAAGAGAACCATCCCGAAGAACCGATACCTCATCGCAGATCTCGAAAACCTCATCCATCTTATGAGAGATATAGATGATGGAAATACCTTGTTCCTTCAAAGCCCGCATCATTTTAAAGAGTTTCTCAACTTCCGGAACGGTCAAAGAGGATGTCGGCTCGTCCAGAACAATGATTTTCGAATGATAGGAAATAGCCTTTGCAATTTCAACCATCTGCCGCTGAGAAACGGACATATATTTCATGGGCTGCGTCAGATTCACCGTCATATTGAGCTGGCGGAAGAGATCCGATGCCTCCTTTTTCATTCGTGCTTCATCAATGACACCTAAGGATGTCTTGGGATAGCGTCCCAAAAAGAGGTTATCAACGACACTTCTCTCCAGGCATTGGTTTAATTCCTGGTGAACCATGGCAATACCATTCTCCAAGGCCTCTTTGGGTCCGGAGAAATTGATTTCCTTACCGTCCAGAATAATTCGTCCTTCATCCTTCTGATAGGTACCGAACAGACACTTCATCATGGTCGATTTACCAGCACCGTTCTCTCCCATCAGACCCATAATGGATCCCCGTTTCACATCCATATTAATGTGATCCAGAACCCGGTTACGGCCAAAGGACTTGCACATTCCGCGAATCGATAAGATAACATTATCTTTCTCTTCTGCCATATGTATACTCCTGTACTACTTAGAATCGAAAAAAACAGTCACAACAGATCTGTCACAGAATCCAATTTTACAGAAAGTCTTAGGGGGTATTGACTTTTCTGGTGCATGCAGATTCTGTAGTTGAGATCAGAGATTTGGCTCTCATGTCTCAGAAAATTTGAAAGCGAAAGGTGAAGAAAATGATACAGAATAAAATCTGATTATCCTATTATGTATTCTCCATCTTCTTCCGTCTCAAAAAAGAGAGGAGGCAGCAGGAGACGACCTCCTGATGCCTCCTCAAATTATGCTGCATTTTACTCTGCAGCCATCCTGTTAACAGTCATTACTGATTCAGGATTGCGGTGTAGGATGCCGCATTATCGGTCTTAACCATGTTGATTGCAAATGCATCATACTGGCTGGGGTTACCAAGACGGTTTGTGATATTGGACTCCGTCTGGCCATCACCACCAATGTAGTCAACATCAAGGTTCAAAAGCTTGTCATACTTCTTCAGAAGCGGCTGATAAGTAGAACCAAGGAAGTTATCGGAGGAGTTATAGATATCCAGCCATACCTTCTTCTTGTCACTCTTCACCTGATTGCTTACCGGCTCATAGGTCTTGGTAGAATCGGTGAAATCCTTGTAGTTATCAGCGGTAACTGCAACGTTCAATGCATAGAAGGAACGATTGTCCTTATCATATCTGTAAACATCATCCGTCAGAACGTTTCCTGCATCATCCTTTGTTGCAATGCCGGTCATGACATCCTTGCCGTCCAGAGCATTTCTTAAAACACGCAGTGTCAGATAAGCCTGAACGTCAGCATGCTGGCTGATGGTTCCGCCGTAGCCGTCTGCAATTGCTGCAACTGCATCGGAGTTTGCATCATAGCCGAAGGTAGGAACCTTGTTGTCCTTGGACCATGCATTGAACATGGACATTCCCATACCATCATTATTGGAGATGACCAGATCGATCTGATCACCGAAAGAAGAAGACCAGGTTCCAATTGCATTACCTGCAGTAGCTGCATCCCATGTAGCACCTGCAGAGTTCTTCATTTCCTGAGAAGCAAGCTCACGAACCTTCAGTCCTCCTACACTGCCGTCCTGAACATCCTTAGATGATCCGTCGGTGTTGGTACCAACCGGCTTGTAGTCGATGTCGTTTCCGTCCTTGACCCCTGTGCCAAGTGCTTTACGAACACCTCTGGTACGAGCAATCGAATCGTTATGTCCGATATCACCGATTGCAAGAACATAACCGATGGTTCCGTCATGATTCCGGTCCAGATCAGCTGCATGTTTCTGAATGTAATCTGCAACCATCTTGCCCTGGAGTTCAGCACCCTGATTCGCATCAAATCCGACATAATAAGTATTGTCGTTGAAATGAAGTGCATTGGAATCCAGCTCACCGGTGGAGCTGTTGGACGGCTGACGGTTATACCATACAACCGGCTTATCCTTATTGGCTACGCTGCTCGTGGATTTTCCACTGCCTTTAGAGCCACTTCCCGAAGATCCACAAGCCATCATTGATGCTCCAAGCACACATGCCAGAGCTGCTGCAAAAATTCTTTTTTTCTGCATGTAAAAACCCTCCTTTATCAAGCACCCCTTGTGCCTCATCTGTTTTACAAGGAATACTATAAGGATTTTTGATCTTGAAAAACATAGAATATTTTAATGACCATCTTAGATATTCTAAGATTTTTTAGTGATATTGTATGATATACACAAAATTAATACTTGCCTATTGTGCATTATTTCTGATCTGTGAACATGCATCTATCGGAATACGAAAAAAAACTAAAAATTGCACAAAAAAGCCCTGCCACAAGGCAGGGCTGAAAGATTTTACATTCTGGCAACCGGCAGAGATATTTTATCGATCCGGCGAAGCTCTTCCTCCGAGAAATCCGGCTGTTTTAAACTATCCAAATTCTCGAGAATCTGCTCCGCTTTCGATGCTCCGATCAAAACCGATGTCACTTCCTTCGAATGAAGGACAAAGGCAAGTGCCATCTGAGGAAGGGTCTGACCACGTTCCTTAGCCAAAGCATCCAATGAACGAATGGCTGCCTTCTTTTCCTCTGTTAAGTCGCTCGCATGAAGGAAGCGGCCATCTCTGGCTATTCTGGAATCCTTAGGGATGTCCTTCAAATACTTCTCGGAAAGGAGACCCTGAGCCAGAGGAGAAAAGCAGATAATCCCCATCCCGGTTCTCCCTGCGCTCTCCTTTAATCCGTTGTTTTCGATGGTTCGATCCAAAATCGAATAACGATTCTGATGAATGATCAAGGGCAGGTGGATTTCCCTTGCAATCTGAACAGCCTTATCTGCCATTTCCCCGTTATAATTGGAAAGGCCGACATAAAGGGCCTTGCCGGAACGAACGATCTGGTCCAGAGCCATGATGGTCTCCTCAATCGGTGTATTCGGATCCATTCTGTGGTGATAGAAGATATCGACATAATCGAGCCCCATGCGTTTCAGAGACTGATCCAGAGATGCGATCAGATATTTTCGCGATCCCCAGTTTCCATAAGGACCCGGCCACATATCATATCCCGCCTTCGTAGAAATAATAAGCTGATCCCGATAAGGCATGAGATCTTCCTTTAGGATCTGACCGAAATTCGTCTCTGCTCTTCCATATTCCGGGCCATAATTATTGGCCAGATCAAAATGAGTAATGCCATGGTCAAAGGCCGTAAAAAGGAGCTTTTTCATATTGGAAAAGTCACTGTTACAACCGAAATTATGCCAAAGTCCCAGAGAGATCTTAGGAAGCATGAGACCGGATCTGCCTACATGTTGATATAAATCGGTATTGTCATAACGGTGTTCATCTGCCTGGTAAGTCATCTCTTGTCCCCCTTGTTTCATTATTATTTCATTATTTCCAATCGTCTGAAAATGTTTCAGTATGAATGTCAAAAGCTTTTGATACCCGAATCAAAACCCATCCTATTTATGAGAAAGGATCTCATGGCGCAATCGAAGATCTGCCTCCTCATCATGGGCTCGATAGGCTTCGTAGAGAGCCTTCTGATAGACGAGAAAAGCATGGTCAAATTCCGGAACGGTATCCTTCCATAAGAATTCAGCCCCATTGACCGAGGCCCAGACATCCTGGGCAGACCGCCTGGCTCTCTCCTTCTCCTTAATGGTGATCAGACCGAGGAGTTTCTTTCCATAGCCCGGCTGATCCATCGTTGCGACGTAACGGCATGCCGAATCATAAAGAGCCTGATAGAGGCAGGCATCTGCCCTTTCCTGATCCAGTCCCTTCTGAACAAAGGTCTGACAGAGCAAAAATCCGAGTGCCTCCCAGATCTCCCTGGCTTTCCGAAGCCTGTTTCTGGCATTGCTGTAATTGCTCCGGCTGTCTGAGATCGTGATCAGAGCCGTAAAGCTCTCAATAAAGCGATCTCTTT
Source organism: Lachnospiraceae bacterium (assembly GCA_029100405.1). Lineage (GTDB taxonomy): Bacteria > Bacillota > Clostridia > Lachnospirales > Lachnospiraceae > Lachnocurva. The sequence continues at coordinate 62,163 of JAQXPG010000078.1, forward strand.
CCCCGAGATCTCTTCTTCCATGACAAAGCTTTTGGATCTCCTGTCTCAGCCCCTCTTCTAATGTTTCCTGCGTCTCTTCCATGCTGTCCCCTCTCCTTTATATCAATGTTCAAGCGATTCCTCATCGTCCGAAATTCTTCCCGCATCTCCTCCGAGATCGTCCTGGATTCTATGATCTTCTGCAGGATCATCCTCTGAATCGTGGGATCCAGGGAATTATTCCGGATCACCGGCATCATTTCTTTTGGAAAATGGAGATAACATTCTGCCATGGCCCAGGCAATCGCCATTTTTGCATAGTACTTGTCTGCCTGCATTTCTTCCAAAGCTTCCACCGTTTTAGAAAGCCAGTGATCATCAATATAATAATCCAAAAGCATGACTGCAGCAAAGCGCTGTTCGTATTCCTTATCAGAATGAATGTAGGGCTGCAAAAATAAGAAAAACGGCTCCTGGTCTTTTTTTACAAATTTTAAGGTTGAACAGAAGCTGTCGCAAACCGACCAGCTATTGATCTTCGGGACAAAGCCCCGGATCAGATCCAGCCTTTCTTCCATCGGGCAATTCATATAAGCTATGATCATACCCTGAAGCATCAATTCTTCCAGGCAGTTATCCGAAAGCTGTTTTAGATTCCATCTTCCATCTTCCCGGGCAAGCTCTTTTGCCATTTTTCGAAGCTGCGGCAGACGAACACCAAGTATAGATGTGACGCCGGGAAGAAGACCCGAAGAAAATTTCCGATAGTCTGCATCTGCATGTTTTTCCAGTTCTTTTCGGATCTCTTGCCGACTCCTTTTCATCTTGTGACTTCCCTTCTCCTTTTCATCCGGCCGGTCTCAAATCATTGTACAACAATGTCACCGTTTTGTGATCGAAGGGTCATGTCTTTTTCCCCTTTTCCGACTGTGATCTCCGATTTCGAATCAGGACTTCCGTCATAGATCCCGTCAGCGATGGAGATATCTCCTTCTCCTCCGGTCAGATGATAGCGGTATTCCGACAAATGATCTGACGGTTTTACTGACAGATCGCCCGTATCGCTGGTCAGATCTGTTGTTTCAAAGCAGATCTTCTCTGCTGTCACATCTCCATTGTCAGAAGAAGCATGAAGAGAATTGCCATTCCAATTGGAAAGGGAAAGATCTCCGTTTTTACTATTCAGCTTTACTGCATCTCCTGTAAGAGTCTGCCTGGAATGTAATTTCAAATCTCCATTCTCGCTGGAAATATTTACCGCCCTGATCGTAAGTTCCTGATCAAAAGCCACCGTAACATCACCGTTTGCTGTCGAAATGTCCCATTCTCCCATCGAAGAAAGCTCTTTGGGAACAATCACTGTCAGAAGACCTGTGGGAGCCTTCCCGGTCGATGGATCTGAAATCACAAGGGCATCATTCTCCATATGATATACCGGAAAGCGGGACTTGTTTCCTCGGTAATTAAGTAAATAATCCGCACCGCTTTTCAAAGAGATATCCGCATTTTTCAACTCGATCCTGACACTGGAAAAAGGTTCGATCTCCTTTTTTGTTGTCTCGTTTCCTTCATTGTAGAAACCGAAGAAAAAATCATCGTCAGATATATGTAAGACCGGCATACCTATACGAGTAAAAGTACCATAGCAGATCGCTGCGATGGTTGCCAGCGATAGAAGGGTGAGATAAATATTTCTTAGATATCTCTTTTTCTTTTCCATGAAATTCACTCACCTTTCTCATTTCCAAAGATCGTATGGATCAGGTTATTGACGATTGCTGCAATCGGCCAGATGATCCAGCTGATCGCCCAGGAAAAGGTCAGAAAGCTGATGATCAGATAAGCGCAGACGACGGTTGGCCAGTAGAGAGACATGAAAGCCTGTAGTCTCGGATGATTATAATAAACATCCCTCTGCCCTTCTGAGAAATAGCCCTCCATCTTCTGCCGGCTATTGAGTCGTAAAAGACGGGCATAGCCATTCTCCCTGCCGGAAGCCGCAACCAGAATAAAAACTGCTATACCAACCATGAAAAGAAGGATCGTCACACCGATTCCGGCGAAAAATGCTTCCTTTTTCCACATGCATAATACAATCAGTGGTATGTAACAAGTACAAAAGAGAATGACCGCAATGGTCCGTTCCAGGATCACCGTGCCATGCAGTTGATTTCTGGCATCATTTACCATTCCGGTCGTAGAATAATCGATGCTGCATGCCTCTCTTTTCAAAAAAGCCCATTTTCCCATCTTAAGTCCGCTGTAGGTACAGAGCCCGACACATGCCGCGATTGCCAGGAAAAGAAAGACCAAGCCCAGAATCAAGAAATTTCGGCCATTGGAGGAATGCAGGGTAGTGGCAAGGATGACTCCACATGGAGAAACAATGGCAAGGAATACACCAAGCCCCCGCAGCATACTGCTCAGAGTTGCATCAAAGAGATAGGAACGAACCTCCTCTTCTGTAACCTTACGAGTATTCGAAAAATAAACGCCTTTATCATGTAAAATGTGGCTGATTCCAAGTGCTTCTGCCAGGTCATCCAGATTCCCGAATTCTGCAATGACCTGTCCGACCGCTTCATTATCCGACTTTCCTTCCGCCATGAGTTCTGTGTATTTATCTTCCATCATCTGTCCCAGTTCACACTTGGCCTTGATCACTTCCGGCGTATTTGGAAGACTTGCAAACATCGATTCCAGATAGTTTTGAATTGTTTCCATTACGTTTCCTTTCTGATGAAATGCTCAATCACCTGTTTGGTCAGGTCCCATTCACTGCATTTTTCTCTGTAATATTGTTTTCCCTTTTCCGTGATTCGGTAGTAGGTCCGCCGTTTCCCCTGGTCAGAAAACCCTGTAAAGGATTCGATATATCCGTTCTTTTCCATACGGGTAAAGGCGGAATAAAGGGTCGTCTCTTTGATAATATAGGCATCCTTTGTCTTTTCCCGAATCATCTTTGAGATCTCATATCCATAGGATGGCTGATCCAGAAGCAGACTCAATATGATAGTGTCATTGTAGCCCCGAATCACATCACTGCTGATTTCCAATCATATCCTCCTTTC
>JAQXPG010000079.1 GCA_029100405.1 Lachnospiraceae bacterium
CTGATTTCCGGCCATGATCTGAAGGATCTGGAAATGCTTCTGGAACAGACACAGGGTACCGGTGTAGATGTATATACCCATTCCGAGATGCTGCCGGCTCACTATTATCCGGCATTCAAGAAGTATCCGAACTTTGCAGGCAACTATGGTAATGCATGGTGGAAGCAGAAGGAAGAGTTCGAGAAGTTCAACGGACCGATCCTTATGACCACAAACTGTGTTGTTCCCCCTGCAGCAAGTTACAAAGATCGTCTCTGGACCACCGGCGCAGCAGGCGTTCCCGGATGCAAGCATATCTCCGGCGAGTATGGTGAGACCAAGGATTTCTCCGCTATTATCGAGCAGGCGAAGTCTTGCCCGGCCCCGACAGAAATCGAGACCGGAAGCATCGTAGGCGGTTTCGCTCATGAGCAGGTATTTGCACTTGCAGATCAGGTTGTTGATGCAGTAAAGACCGGCGCAATCCGTAAGTTCGTTGTTATGGCAGGCTGCGATGGCAGACAGAGATCTCGTGAATACTATACCGAGTTCGCCAAGAGACTTCCCAAGGATGTTGTTATCCTGACAGCCGGCTGTGCAAAGTATAAATACAATAAGCTGAACCTTGGCGATATCAATGGAATTCCCAGAGTACTCGATGCAGGTCAGTGCAATGACTCTTACTCCCTGGCTCTGATCGCTCTGAAGCTGAAGGAGATCTTCCAGCTGGATGATATTAATGACCTTCCGATCGCTTTCAATATTGCATGGTATGAGCAGAAAGCAGTGATTGTCCTTCTGGCTCTCCTTTACCTTGGCGTCAAGAATATTCACCTTGGACCGACTCTTCCTGCATTCCTTTCCCCGAATGTAGCAAAGGTTCTGGTAGATAACTTCGGTATTGCCGGCATCGGCACCGTAGATGATGACCTGAAGCTTTTCTTCGGTGAAGAAGCCTGAGTCAGACTGTAACAGCTTCATACAATTTTATAAGTCAAATAGCTTTTATGCTAGCAGCATAAACAGTTGGGCAGAGACGTCCGGATCGCTTCCGATGGAAGCGGTCCGGCGTCTTTTTTTTCAGTTCATGAGCCGGTCAACTTCCTCTTGAATTCAATCATTTCATGTATTACACTTTAAAACGTGTATACGCTTTCATACTGCATTACGTGAAAGTAGAGCCAATGGCAAACCTTGGCCTATAACTTATCATATGATATGAAAGCAGGAAATGAATCAGAACTGGAGGAAGTAAGATGGATTTAGTGGAGATCAGATCTCTCTACAGAGAGACAGAGAAGTATGCAGATCAGACGATCACGGTAGGCGGCTGGGTTCGAAATAACCGTGACTCCAAGAATTTCGGTTTTCTGAATCTGTCTGACGGAACCTTCTTTAAGATGCTGCAGGTCGTCTATCATGATGAGATGGAAAATTTCGACCGTATCGCTCATCTGAATATCGGCGCCGCAGTGATCGTCAAAGGAAAGCTGGTACTGACACCGGAAGCCAAGCAGCCTTTTGAGATCCAGGCAGAGAAGATCGACGTGGAAGGAGACTCCACACCGGACTATCCGATTCAGAACAAGCGTCATACGATGGAATACTTAAGAACGATTCCGCATTTAAGAAACCGGACCAACACCTTCCAGGCCGTATTCCGTGTACGGTCCCTTGCAGCTTATGCCATTCATAAATTTTTCCAGGAGAGAGACTTTATTTATGTCCACACTCCGATTATTACCGGTTCGGATGCAGAAGGCGCCGGCGAGATGTTCCAGGTGACCTCCATGCCACTCGATAACATTCCGAAGACCGAAGACGGTCAGGTGGACTACAGTCAGGATTTCTTCGGAAAAATGACAAATCTTACCGTATCCGGTCAGCTTCAGGGAGAGACCTTTGCCCAGGCATTTGGCAAGATCTATACCTTCGGTCCGACTTTCCGTGCAGAAAATTCCAATACGACAAGACATGCAGCAGAGTTCTGGATGATCGAGCCGGAGATTGCTTTCGCCGATCTCGAGGACGACATTGAACTTGCTGAGGACATGCTGAAATATGTGATCAACTATGTATTAGAGAATGCTCCGGAAGAAATGGAATTCTTTAACAAGTTTATTGACAAGGGCCTTCTGGACCGCCTGCAGCATGTCGCTTCTTCCGATTTCGGCCGTATCACTTATACCGATGCGATCAAGGAACTCGAGAAGCATAATGACAAATTTGATTTTAAGGTTTACTGGGGCTGCGACCTTCAGACCGAGCATGAGCGTTATCTGACCGAGCAGATCTTCAAGCGTCCGGTCTTCGTTACCGATTATCCGAAGGAAATCAAGGCCTTCTATATGAAATTGAACCCGGACAATAAGACCGTTGCAGCAATGGATTGTCTGGTTCCGGGTATTGGAGAGATCATCGGTGGCTCCCAGCGTGAAGACGACTATGACAAGCTTTTGAACCGGATCCATGAACTGGGTATGAAGGAAGAGACCTATGATTATTATCTGGATCTTCGGAAATATGGATCGACCAGACATGCAGGCTTCGGTCTCGGCTTTGAAAGAGCAGTCATGTATCTGACCGGAATGGGTAATATCAGAGATGTCCTTCCTTTCCCGAGAACTGTGGGAACTTGCGAACTCTGATCCGATTTTAGGAATCTTATGTGAAGAAAAATATCCAAGATAAGATCGCATTAGAAAGAAGGAAGAACATGGCAGATATCGTAATCCCTGAGGGCTATCAGTCAGCCCTCAATCTGAAGGAAACACAGATCGCTATCAAGGCAGTGAAGGATTTCTTCCAGCAGGTCCTGGCAACCGAACTGAACCTTCATCGGGTGACGGCACCGCTTTTCGTTGCGCCGGAATCCGGATTGAATGACAACTTAAACGGCGTGGAACGCCCGGTTTCCTTCGGCGTCAAGGAGCAGAATGACCGCCAGTTGGAGATCGTGCATTCCCTGGCCAAGTGGAAGCGATATGCCCTGGGCCGCTACGGTTTCCATATCGGCGAAGGCCTCTATACAGATATGAATGCCATCCGCAGAGATGAGGATACGGACAATATCCATTCCATCTATGTCGATCAGTGGGACTGGGAGAAGGTCATTTCCAAGGAAATGCGGACCAAGGCCACATTCCGAGAGACAGTCAAGAGTGTCTATGAAGCGATACGACTGACCGAAAAGCATATGTCCAATCTCTATACCTATATTCAATGCATCCTGCCGGAGTCGATTTACTTCATTACTTCCCAGGAGCTTTTGGATCTCTATCCGGACAAGACCGCGAAGGAGAGAGAGTATGAGATCGTCAAGGCCAAGGGTGCTGTCTGCATCGAGGAAATCGGCGATAAGCTATCTTCCGGTGAACCCCATGACGGCAGAGCACCGGACTATGATGACTGGAAATTAAACGGCGATATTCTGGTCTATGATCCCGTAATCGATATTGCTCTGGAGCTTTCTTCCATGGGTATCCGTGTAGACGAGAATTCGATTCAGGAACAGTTGGACAAGGCCGGCTGCCCGGAGAGGAAGGAATTACCTTTCCAGAAGGCAGTTATTGAGAAACGGCTTCCTTATACGATTGGCGGAGGCATCGGCCAGTCCCGTCTCTGCATGTTCTTCCTTCGTAAGGCCCATATCGGTGAGGTTCAAGTTTCCGTATGGCCGAAAGAAGTCATAGCCTATGCGGAAAGTAAAGGCGTGACCATCCTTTGATTTATGCGCCGGTCAGATCCATGACCGGCCTTCCTTTTGCCGGTCGGAAATCAGCGTATGGAAGTCAGCGGTCGAAAATTGGCGGATGGAAATCGACGGTCGGAAATCAAGAAGTGAGGAATTGAGTGAGTAAAACGATCAGAAATGAGGAGACGGACCGTCTCATGGACGGGATCATCCTTTTAAAGACAAGAGAAGAAGCATATCGTTTTTTTGAAGATCTCTGCACGATTAATGAGATCGAGTCTCTGACCCAGCGTTTCCAGGTGGCGGGAATGCTGAAAAAAGATCAGACCTATCATGATATCGCCGAGAAAACAGGCGCTTCAACTGCAACCATCAGCCGGGTCAACCGGGCCTTGAATTATGGCGATGATGGTTATCAACTGGTATTAGATCGCCTGGAGGGCGAGAAATGAGTCAGGATTTATTTCAGGGATTAAATGAAGAACAGAAGATTGGAGTCAGCACCACAGAAGGACCGGTTCTGATCCTGGCCGGAGCCGGATCAGGAAAGACAAGAGTCCTGACTCACAGGGTAGCCCATCTGATCGGAGATCTGGGTGTTCCGCCCTACCGGATCATGGCTATCACTTTCACCAATAAGGCTGCAAGAGAGATGCGGGAGCGAATCGACAGCCTGGTCGGTTACGGTTCGGACCAGGTCTGGGTCTCGACCTTCCATTCCGCCTGTGTTCGGATCCTTCGGCAGTTTATTGATCGGATCGGCTATGATCGACATTTCACCATCTATGATACCGACGACCAGAAGTCTCTGATGAAATCGATCTGTAAGGACATGGAGATTGACACCAAGCGCTTCAAGGAAAAGAGCTTCTTAAATAAGATCTCCTCCGCCAAAGACGAGCTCATCAATGCCGAGGCCTATATGAATCAGGCCCAGGGCGACTTCGTCAAAGTCCGGGAGGCCCAGGTCTATCGGGAATACCAGTCCCGCCTTCGCCAGAACAATGCCCTGGACTTCGACGATATCCTGATGCTGACGGTCGAGCTTTTTCAGACATCGCCGGATGTCCTGAAGTATTACCAGGACCGGATCCAGTATCTCATGGTCGATGAGTATCAGGACACCAATACGGCCCAGTTCGAATTCGTCCGTCTCCTGGCAGGCAGCCGAAAGAACCTCTGTGTCGTTGGTGACGACGACCAGTCCATCTATAAGTTCCGCGGCGCCAATATCTATAATATTCTGAACTTCGAGAAGTATTATCCAAACGCCAAGGTCATAAAGCTTGAGCAGAATTACCGGTCGACCCAGGTGATACTGGATGCGGCCAATGCTGTAATTGCAAATAACCGCGGGCGGAAAGACAAGGCCCTCTGGACAGAGAACCCCAAGGGCGAGAAGATCGCTTTTCGTGAATTCGACAGCGGCTACGAGGAAGCTCAGTTTATCGCACTGGATATCGCCGGCAGGGTTTACCGGAAGGAGTGTAATTACGGCGATTGCGCCATCCTCTACAGGACCAATGCCCAGTCCCGTATGATCGAGGAGAAACTGGTCAGTGAGAATATTCCTTACCGGATCGTCGGCGGCGTCAATTTCTACCAGAGACAGGAGATCAAGGACCTGATCGCCTATCTCAAAACGGTAGACAATGCCATGGATGAAGTGGCCGTCCGCCGGATCATCAATATTCCAAAGCGGGGCATCGGTGCCGCCAGCCTGCAGAAGGTCGCAGTCTTCGCCCAGGCCAACGGACTGAGTTTTTATGAAGCATTGGAAAAGGCAGACCATATCCCGACTCTGGGACGGACTGCCGGGAAGATCCTCGACTTTACGGCCTTTATTCAGGAACTGAGAGCGGACGTCGGCCAAATGTCGGTGCCTTCTCTATTGAAAACGGTCATCGAAAAGACCGGATATACAGAAGGACTCCAGGCAGAAAATACGGAGGAAAGTAAGGCCAGACTTTTGAATATCGATGAGTTGATTAATAAGGCAGTCACTTATCAGAACAGTGCAGAAGAGCCGACTCTGTCCGGCTTTCTGGAGGAAGTGGCTTTGGTTGCCGATATCGATAGTCTGGAAGAAACGACGGATTATGTGGTTCTCATGACCTTACATAGTGCAAAGGGTCTGGAATTCCCTTATGTCTATATGGCAGGTATGGAAGACGGCCTTTTCCCAAGCTATATGTCTCTGACCTCGGAGAACAGCGATTCCGAGATGGAAGAAGAGCGGCGGCTCTGCTATGTCGGTATCACCCGGGCCAAGAAGAAACTGACCATGACCATGGCCAGGATGCGGATGGTTCGTGGCGAGATGCAATACGGGGCTGTTTCGGAATTTGTTCGTGAGATCCCGAAGGAACTTCTCGATGGTGAGGTCTATATTCCAAAGAAAACGGATCCCTTCTCCTTCGATCCTGAGAAGGATGCCGTAAATGGGAAGAGCATGGGTCAGGCGGAACGCGCGATCCGGACCCAGCAGAGAGAAGCCATGGCTTACCGCAAAACCACGAGAAAACCGGTTTCCGCTCTGTCTTACGGGAAGAAGACCATGGGAACAAAGATCGAGAAGAAAGCTCTGAGTTATGGGATCGGCGACCGCGTCTGCCATCAGAAATTCGGTGAGGGTACCGTCGAAGCAATTTCAGACGGTGGCCGGGACTATGAGGTAACGGTGGATTTCGACCGGGTCGGCGTGAAAAAAATGTTTGCAAGCTTCGCAAAGCTGGAGAAAATCTAATCAATATGCTATAATCTCGGTATCTAAAAAATACAGGAAGGTCTTACTATCGGACGTCCTAATGTCGGAAGGTAATGTTTTTTCAGGAGGATGTTACTATGAAGAAAAAGAATACGCTTGCTAAGATTCTGATTGTTATTGGGGTAATTGCAGCAATCTGTGCAGCAGCCTATGCGATCTACCGGTATTTCCGTCCGGATCTGGAGGACGAATATACGGATGATCTGGATGAGGCCTTCGGAACCGCAGAGGATGACGAAGAAGATAATGAAGACGAGTTCGAGGATGAGGACTCCGACGAGAGCATGGACTAAGGCTTGACACGATAATCAGAGGAAATAGAAATCCCATGGGATCATTGCGTTATCTCATGGGATTTTTTTGTGAATGAAAGGGCATGAAATGAA
>JAQXPG010000080.1 GCA_029100405.1 Lachnospiraceae bacterium
AACGAAGGGGAGTATTCCATCTTCTCCCTGGCCAATTTCAAAGACTATGATGGAATCGTCGTTGATTTTACCAACATGGAAGACGAGAAGGTGATCCGGGATCTGCAGAAGAGGATCATAGAAAGTAAGGTTCCGGCCATTTCACTCTGCAATTCCATCGATGGAATTCCCTGTGTCAGAAATGATAACTATCATGCCATATGCGGCTTGTTTGAGCATATGTGGAATGTGCATAATTGCAGAACCTTCCATTTCAGCGGAAGCAGTCAGAAAGTAACCGAGTCCATCGAGAGAGAACAGGCTTTCCGGGATTGCTGTAAGAGACATGGCATTGAAGTCACAGACGATATGATCACGGAGATGGACTATAGCACCAGAACCGGAGCTTTGACCGCAAGGGAATTCTTCGATCTGTCCGGCAAGAATCTGATTCAGCCCCTTCCGGATGCCTTTATTTGTGCCAATGATAATATTGCCATCGGACTCATCATGGAAATGCGGAAACATGGCTATGATTGTCCGAGAGACTTTTTGGTCACAGGTTTTGATAATCTGGACAAGGCCATGTATTATCAGCCGCAGATCACCACGGTCACATTGAATCGGGAGAGGATCGCTTATCGGGCCATGCAGGCTCTGGATAGCATGATCCAAGAAAATAAGACCATAAAAGACATCCATATTCCTGCAGAGATCGTTCTTGCGGAGAGCTGTGGCTGTCCGACCAATCAGGATGTGGATTTCCGCTCTTATCTGTCCTGGCACGTGGAGGATATCATCCATACAAATGACCGAAATGAAGTATTTGCTTTGATTGCAAGATCCTTGAATCCTTCCCTGTCTTTACAAGACCTCATGCATCAGGTCATGAGGAGATATTCCATGCTGGACCTCGATGGGGTCTATATTGTTACGGATGACCGGATCGGAAGTGAGGCTTTGCCCAGAGGTCATTATGAAATGGAACATCTCAGGGTTATGGCAGCCTGCGAGAGAAGATGGGTCAATAATGGATCAAGAATGGAAGAAATGCAGAATCAGACCTTCCAAAATGCCGTGGAATTAAAACACCATCTGGATTCCATCTGTAATCGCAACAGTTGTATTTTGATCCCGCTTCATATTCTAGATCAGACCGCAGGCCTGATCGCCCTTTTCAATCCTCGATTTATCAGCAAAGAATGGTATTTCTATGAGTTTCAGGATATTGTCCTTCATGCCATTTCCGAATGGGATACCAACCGGAAGCTGCAGCTTTCTCTGACGCGCCTTCGTAATGTCTATGACCGCGATGACCTGACCGGTCTGTATTCCAAGGCAGCCTTTGAGTCCAAGCTTCTGCCTTGGGTCGGTCAGAAGATCCAAGAGAAAGAGCTTGCCGTTCTCTTCCTTGATATTGACGGCTTTAAGTCCATAAATGACAGTAGGGGCCATGCCTTCGGCGATCAGGTCCTGAAGCAGGTGGCAGATGCCATTCGGGAAGAAGCAAGTCAGGACAGCTTCTCTTATCGTTACGGCGGAGATGAATTTGTTATGATCCTGGCCATCGACCGGCCTGAGCAGGCACCGGAAACCAGGGTGCGGATCATCAATCATTTGAAGGGAAATCATATTTCTGTCAGCATCGGGCTCAGCTATCCGGATCTTACCAAATGGAATCCAAACCTCTTGCAAGACGGTTTGCGGACTCAACTGGATCACTGTATTCAGAAGGCGGACCACGATATGTATTGCTATAAAAGACTTCATCATACGCGGCGCTGAGAATGGGGAGGAAGAAGCCTATTCTGGTTATATAAAATTATCAGAAACTGGGTATAACGATATTATCAGAATCGATTATAATCCTTTGTAACAGTTCATGAACGATTGACTCTTAAGATTTGACTGTGAGAAAGGAAAAGAGATTATGAAAAACGAAAAGATTCAAAAGACGGTCTATGCCGGTATTTTTGCTGCCATTACATTTGTTGTATTTACCTATCTGTCAATTCCGATTCCTACGGTTGGAGGCGGCAAGGTTTCGGTTCATCTGGGCAATGCATTTGTCGTTCTCGGCGCTTTGCTTCTTGGAACCGGTTATGGAAGTATCGGTGGAGCCATCGGTCTTACTATTGCAGATTTGATCGATCCGGTTTATATTGTAGAAGCGCCGATCACATTCCTGATCAAGCTCTTGATCGGTGTCATTACTGGTCTGATCGCTCATAAGATCGGACATATTGCAAGTGAAAAGGATCCGAAGAAGGTAAGCCTTTTTGTATTCTTAGCTTCTGCTGCCGGACTGGCATTCAATGCGGTCTTTGATCCTTTGCTTCGGTATTTCTATAAGATCCTGATCTTAGGGAAACCGGCAGCCGAGGTATCCCTTGCCATCAATTTCGGTGTAACTCTGTTGAATTCGATTGTCTCCCTGGTAGTTGTTGTCCTCCTCTATGCAGCCCTTCGGGCACCGCTTAGAAGAGCCGGACTTCTGCCATCGAAGGCATGATTGTTTGGAAAGTAATTAGGTAATTGGATGCAATTAAATCTTTTGGATATGCTGTCTGCTTTTTCCTATTGTCTGGATGCGATTGAGCAATCGGTTGCAGGTCGGTCGGATGAACATGGCTTGCGAGTAGCTTTTCTGACAGAGAGAATGGCAAAGGCAGCCGGCATTTCAGGAGATGCTCTTCTGACTCTGACCGGCTGTGCCATCTTGCATGATAATGCACTTTATCAATATATGTCGGCACGGAAGGCAGTAGAAGAGGGAAAAGAAGACAAGCATTCCAGCTCCATCAGGGACCATTGTATTCTGGGAGAGGAGCAGTTAAAATATATCCCCTTTCCATCGGATTCCTCAACCATCATTCTCTATCATCATGAGAGGGCGGACGGGAAGGGCCCTTTTGGAAAGAAGGAAGGGGAATTTCGTCTGGGCTCTGCCCTGATCCATCTGGCGGACAACCTGGATATTCATTTTCCTCTTCAAAATATGACGGGGGAAACCTATCAGAAGGTTTCGGATTATGTAGATAAAAACAAAGGTACTGAATTCTGCCGGCAGGCGGCAGACCTCTTTCATAAAGCCCTTTCGATCGATACTTTTCATAAAGCCGATCGGATGGGCTTAAAGTCGTCTATCTTCCAGGATGTCCCCTGCACCATGACAGACTTTTCGGAAGCAGAGATCCGAGGCCTTGCAGGCTTTATGACACGAATCATCGACTATAAGTCCAGTTTTACCAGTGACCATTCCAAAGGGGTAGCTGAAAAAGCAGAGCGGATGGCCCGCTTTTACGGCTGGCCAGAGGAAAAGGTTCTTCGCTTTTTCTTTGCCGGCGCCTTGCATGACATCGGGAAGATCTTCATTTCTCATGATATCCTTGAAAAACCCGGCAAATTAGAGAGTAAGGAATTTGATCAGATGAAGAACCACGCTGCCGGAACGCTTCATGTTTTAAGTCAGATCCGTGGGCTGGAAGACATTACGGAATGGGCATCGAACCATCATGAAAAACTGGATGGACAGGGTTACCCGCGAGGCCTGACAGCGGATCAGCTGACTTTTGAAGATCGGCTCATGGCCTGTGTGGATATCTATCAGGCCCTGAGTGAGAAAAGGCCTTATAAAGAAGGTCTGCCCCATAATGAAGTGATAAAGATTATGCGGAATATGGCATCTATGAATAAGATCGATGGCCGAATCGTTGAGGATATGGACAAGGCTTTGGCTTGATATTCGATTATTCAGAGCAGAGCATTGCATCAAGGAAAGGAAGAATCAGATGGATCAGAATTTGTATCAAAGAAATGAACTTTTGGCACAGACGGTAATCAAGGGACTTTCCTCCCGCAATATGACAGGCTTCTATGCCAGGGACAAGGAGGAAGCGAAAAGGATCGCCCTTTCTCTGATTCCGGAAGGAAGTTCCATCGGTCAGGGCGGCTGCATGACATCACGCGAGATCGGACTCATTCAAGCTTTAAAAGAGGGAAAGTATCACTTCATCGACCGGGATCAGATGGATCCGAGAGAAGCACTTCTCGCAACCTATGATTGTGATGTCTTTCTGTCCAGCACCAATGCCATGACTACTGATGGGATTCTTGTCAATATCGATGGAAATGCAAACCGGGTTTCCTGTATTGCGAATGGTCCCCGTAAGGTCATCTTCCTTGTCAGTATGAATAAGATCTGTCCGGATCTGGATTCTGCAATGAAGCGGGCAAGAAACGTAGCAGCTCCTTCCAATGCCATGCGATTCCCGATCAATACCCCTTGTAAGAAGACGGGCAAGTGCTATGACTGTAAGCAGCCGGACACCATCTGCTGTCAGTTTTTGATCACCCGCTATTCCCATCATGAAGGCAGGATTAATGTTATATTGATTAATGACTCTCTGGGTTTTTGACAAGATGAAACCAGACATGTAATGCATAAAGTTTTAAGATCCGGATCTTTCAGAGATCCGGATTTTTTATAGACCTATGAAGGAGCATAAAAAAGGTGCTTATATTCATTATGTTCCTGTAAAATCCATAGACGGGAAGGAAAGAAATGGAGTAAAATAGACCTGTCTAGAAAGGAAGGTTTCAGTGAAGAAGGATCCGTTGTATAAGAGTTTCGGCTATGCTTTTCAGGGAATCGGATGCACGATCAAGCGTGAGAGAAATATTAAGATTCATCTCTTTGCTCTGGTCTGTGTGGTGCTTTGTGGGCTATTGGTCCATATTTCTAAGTCCGAATGGCTGATCTGTATGATACTCTTTGGCTTGGTGATCTCATTGGAACTCGTGAATACAGCGGTTGAAGCTGTGGTGGATCTGGTTACGGAGGAACGAAAGCCTCTGGCTAAGATCGCAAAGGATGCAGCTGCCGGCGCGGTTCTCTTTTCCGCGATCATGGCAGCGATCATCGGCTTCTGGATCTTCATCCCGAGAATCGCTCATTTCTTTCAGAACCTTTAAGATTTAAGATAAGATGGGTTAGAAATAAGGAGGTCTATTATGGCAGATAACAATTTTCTTTCCGATGGCATCAAAAAATTTTTCCTGGCAGGTGTTGGAGCTGTTGCAACAACCGCTGAAAAGAGCCAGGAAATCTTCGACAATCTCGTTCAGAAGGGTGAGCTGACCGTAGAACAAGGCAAAGCTTTGAATCAGGAGCTCCGTCATACCATGGAGCAGAGCAAGGAAAACTTCAAGAATGCCGGTGCAAAACCTTCGGATGAGGCGGAAGCTACGAAGGAAGATTCGAAAGAAGTAAAAGAAGAGAAGACAGAAGACTAAGGACCGGAGGATGATCTTTTGGCAGACGAAACGAATGAGACAATCGAAATAGATACCACATCCACTGCCAAGAAGGATTCCCGGTCCAGGCTGCGGGAGATCACCGATGTCCTCCGCCGCCATCAGGTTGCAAAGGGCGTAACGCCCGAGAAGCTGCGATTGATCTTAGAAGATCTGGGCCCCACCTATGTTAAGCTTGGGCAGATCATGTCCCTGCATTCGGACATCCTGCCCAAGGCTTACTGTGATGAACTTTTAAAGCTGAACACAGAGGTCAGGCCCATGCCTTTTTCCATGGTCGAAGAGGTGCTGAATCATTCTTATCGAATGGATTGGAGGGAGATCTTTTCTACCATTGATCCGAACCCCATCGGCTCTGCCTCCATTGCCCAGGTTCATAAGGCTATCCTTAAAAGCAATGGATCGGAAGTCATTGTTAAGGTCGAGCGCAAGGGCATCTATGACACCATGGCCCGGGATATCCGTCTCCTCCATCGGGCAGTCAAAATTCTTCCATCCGTTCCTTCGCTTCGGAATATCGTTGATCTGGATATGGTTCTGGATGAAATGTGGACCGTTGCCCAGCAGGAAATGGATTTCCTGAAGGAAGCCTCGAATATGGAGGAGTTCGCCCGACTGAATAAAGACATCAAATATGTCGCAGTTCCCAAATTATATCGTGAATATACGACGGGTCATGTCCTGGTGATGGAATACATCGACGGCTTGTCCATTACGGATGCCGATGCATTGAAGGCCGGGGGCTATGACCTGGATGAGATCGGAAAGAAGTTCGTCAACAGCTTTATCAAGCAGGTCATGGACGACGGTTTCTTCCATGCGGATCCCCATCCGGGCAATGTCAAGATCCGGGACGGTAAGATCGTCTGGCTCGACATGGGCATGATGGGCCGGCTGACGGAAAAGGATCGTAAGATTATGGTCCGCGGTGTCGAAGGCATCGCCATGCATGATATTTCCAAAGTAACGGATGCGGTTTTGGACCTCGGTGATTTCTGGGACAAGCCCAATCGGGATCAGTTATATGCGGATCTTCGGGATTTTCTCCGGGAATATGAATCTCAGGGCATGGGATCCGTGGATCTGGCGGAAGCCATGGAAAGTCTGATGGATATCATGAAGAATAATCACATAAGCCTTCCACATGGCATGACGATGCTGGCCCGCGGTCTGACGCATGTAGAAGGAGTCCTTGCTGTCATAAGCCCTGACATCAATATGATGAATATCGCTTATACTCGTGTCAGTGAGGATTATTTCAAGAAGATTCGGACCAACTGGAAGGAAGAACTGTCAAGAGATTCCAGGAAATTATACCGGGCCGGCGTCAACAGCATTGAGATCCCGACTCTGGCATCGGAGATCATGCGGGAATATCTGCGCGGGCACAGCCGGGTCAATCTGAATCTGGATACAACAGATCATTTCGTTCAGGTCGTAGACCGGGCTGTAAGGAATCTGGTGATCGGCCTCTGCATTGCAGGGCTTCTGGTCGGATCCTCCATTCTTTGTACCACACAGATGAAGCCCAGGATCTTCGGCATACCTTTCCTTGGCTTCTTTGGCTATTTTATTGCTATTTCAGCGATCGTTTTCTTTGTTGGAAGATTCGAATGGAGAAAATTCCGACGCTGGAGGCGGATGCATCCCAAGAAGAAAAAGAAGAACTTATTGGGAGCAAGCCTGAAGGCGTAAGATTAGAAACGGAAAAAATGGATATCTTACACATCTCGACCTTTATCACAATTTATATCAGTATCCTGACTTTCTTTCTGGGAGCTGTCTTCGGCAGCTTTATCAACTGTGTCGCCTGGCGGATTGCCCATCAGGAGAAGTGGTGGATCGGAAGAAGTCATTGTGCAGTCTGTAACCATCCCTTGCATTTTCTGGACCTGATCCCTATATTGAGCTGGATCTTTCTTCGGGGGAAGTGTCGTTATTGCAAAGAGAAGATCTCGCCCCGTTATATGCTGACCGAACTCTTCTCAGGAGGAACCTTCCTTTTCCTCCTTTTTTATTATGGAGATCTGAATCTCTGGTTCTTTCGAAGCCTTGGCTTATTTGTCATTCTGCTCGGTCTGTCCCTGGTAGATCTCGAGATCTATGAGATCCCGAATGGCTTCCTGGGGTTCGGGATCCTCTGGTGGCTTTCTTTTCAGATCCTGAATGCCGCCCGGAAAACACTTCAGAGTGAGGACGCCCGTTTTTCTTATTTCTTCAACGAATTTCTTGGTTCGTCTTATAAGAATCTTCTGGCCGGATTTACATTTGCTCTGGCTCTCCTTGGTCTGTCACTGATTATGGACCGGGTCCTGAAGAAGGAAAGCCTGGGCGGAGGCGACATCAAGCTTCTTTTTATGACAAATCTCTATCTGGGCTTTGCCAATGGACTTTTTACTCTGATCCTGGCCTGCCTGATCGGACTTCTCTTCGTCGGCATCCTTCGAAAGTCGAAGATCCCCTTCGGACCTGCCATCAGTCTTGCTACCATGATCGGGCTCCTG
>JAQXPG010000081.1 GCA_029100405.1 Lachnospiraceae bacterium
GTCATTCGTTTCCTTCGCTTTACTGCTTTTAGGTTTGTTATGTTTTACCATAACGCGTTCTTTAAAAAATTCTCTCGTTTAGAATCTTTCAAGGTTGTTTCATTGTTCAGTTATCAAAGAGCTGTTCTCATTGCCGCTCTCGGCGACAACTTCTATATCATATAATTTTCATAGAATGTTGTCAAGCGTTTTTTTGAGAAAAATAAAAAAGATGTTTGAAACATCTTTTTTATCAAACGGAGAAGGAGGGATTTGAACCCTCGCGCCGGTTTCCCGACCTATACCCTTAGCAGGGGCACCTCTTCGGCCTCTTGAGTACTTCTCCGTATTGCCTACCGATTTCTCGATAACGCAAGTGATATTCTAACAAAGTATTGATTCTTTGTCAAACAATATCTTCTGACTTTCATTCATAACTTTTATTTCTGTATTTTTTCGGTGCTTCCTCATAGAGGTTTCCGCCATGATCATCATTGACTACAATGACCGGAAAATCTTTGATTTTAATCTTTCGAACAGCCTCTGCTCCCAGATCCTCATATGCAATCACTTCGGAGCTTATAATTTTTTTGGATAGAAGGGCTCCTTCTCCTCCAATTGCAGCAAAATAGACGCAATGGTTTTCTTTGATTGCTTCGAGTACTTCTTTCGAACGCTTACCTTTTCCAATCATTGCCTTTACGCCTAACTTCAAAAGGCTTGGTGTATATTTATCCATACGACTGGCCGTTGTCGGACCCGCTGATCCGATCACTCTGCCCTCCCTGGCCGGAGACGGGCCCATATAATAAATCGTCGCACCTTGGGGTTCAAAAGGAAGTTTTCGCCCTTCCTCCAGGCATTCCATAAAGCGCTTATGTGCGGCATCTCTTGCAACGTACACTTCTCCTGACAAATAGACATAGTCACCGATCCGGAGAGAATCCGCTATTTCATCTGTGATTGGCAGTGTCAAATGCTTTTCCATGACAGGCTCCTTATCTCTTCTGTATGATTTCCACTCATCTTTGAACGATCCTCATCAGAGAATCCGACTTACGTGACGATTGACATGACAGCAGATATTGACTGCCACAGGAAGGCCTGCAATATGAGTCGGATAGGTATTCACATGCACAGCCAGTGCTGTAATCCTGCCTCCGAGTCCGGCCGGTCCGATACCGAGATCATTTATTCTTTGAAGCATTTCCTTTTCCAGCTCTTTGACCCACTTTTTCTGCTTCAATGGCTCTTCTTCTCTGGTTAAGGCTTCTTTTGCCATTTCCGCTGCCTTCTCAAAATCGCCTCCGATTCCAACGCCGACGACCATAGGGGGACAGGCATTAGGACCGGCATCCTTGACTGCCGTAAGAATAGCATTTTTTACACCATCCAAGCCTTCGGCCGGTTTCAGCATAAAAATTCGAGACATATTTTCTGATCCGAATCCCTTGGGAGCGACTGTGATTTTCACCTTGTCTCCTTTGACGATTTTGGTATGAAGAATGGCCGGTGTATTGTCATTCGTATTTAGGCGTTCGATGGGATCCATAACAACCGATTTTCTCAGATAACCGCCGACATAACCCCGTCGAACCCCTTCATTGACTGCATCTTCCAAATATTCCCCAGTCAGATGCAGATCCTGACCGATCTCAAGAAAGACAACCGCCATGCCGGTATCCTGACAGATTGGAATCTGGTCATTCGATGCAATTTCCAGATTTTTTTTCAAATCCGATAGAATTTTCTGTCCGAGTTCGGATTCCTCCCTTTTCTCTGCCTGGTCTAACTTCATCAGCATGTCATCCGATAAGGAGTAATTTGCTTCCATGCACATGGCAGCAATCTGGTCCCGAATCAGATCTGTATTAAGTTCTCTCATTTCCTTTTCCTCTTCCTTTTTTTCTTAAAAATCGAAACCTTTTTTTTCCGGAATAGTTCCAGAGCACATTTGGATTTTATATAGATCCCCTGGAAGAAAAATACAGGGATCCGTCGGATCCCTGTAAATTAAAACGATCAATTGTCATCATTCTCTGATTCAGTATCATCCTCGAAATCATCAGAATCAACTGCATCCATATCCCTATCTAACTTTAAGTCTTCTTCCTCCTCAGAGTCCGATGCATCAATATCCATATTGGTATCCTGACGGACCTTAGCCATGGAAGCAACGAAAACATCCGGATCCAGATTGATCAGTTTCACACCGGAAGTAATTCTGCCGGAAAGAGCTGTATCTACAACTTTGATCTGAATGACAGTACCCTCTGTCGTGATCAGCATCATTTCGTCATCTTTATTGACTGCCTTGACACCGACCAGATTTCCTGTCTTCTCCATAAGCTTATAGCACTTGACTCCCTTGCCTCCTCTATGCTGGGTCGGGAACTCCGAAATCAAAGTGCATTTACCAATGCCCTTGGCGGAAACAATCATCAGAGATTCCCCATCTTTTGCCAACTGCATATCGATCACATCGTCTCCCGGCGTCAGAGACATACCGATCACACCCATGGAATCTCTTCCTGTGGTCCGGACATCGTCTTCGTTGAAACGAATACTCATCCCATATTTGGTAAAGAGCATGATTTCATCCGAACCGGAAGTCTTCTTAACACCGATCAATAGGTCGTCATCTCTCAGACGGATGGCCATCAGACCGGATTTCCGAATATTCTGATACTCTGACAGTCTGGTTCTCTTTACAATTCCGGACTTCGTTGCCATGAAGAGATAGGAAGTATCATCCATTTCTTTCATTGAGATCATAGATGTGATCCTCTCATCCGGCATGAGCTGGAGGAGATTGACAATTGCTGTTCCCTTTGCAGTTCTGGATGCTTCCGGAATCTCATATGCCTTCAAACGATAAACTCTGCCCAGATTGGTGAAGAAGAGAATATTATGATGCGTTGTTGTCATCATCATTTCAACGATATAGTCATCGTCTAATGTTTCCATTCCCTTGATTCCCTTACCGCCTCTATGCTGAGCCTTGAAATTATCCGGACTCATTCTCTTGATATAGCCGACCTTGGTAAAAGTAATGATCGTATTCTTATCCGGGATCAGATCCTCCATGGAAATTTCATCCTCGTCGAATCCGATGCTGGTACGGCGATCATCACCATATTTATCTGCAATCTCCTGAATTTCATCCCGAATGACGATCAGAAGTTTGTTATGATCTGCCAGAATTTCCTTCAATTCCGCAATTTCCTTCAAAAGCTGCTGGTATTCGCCCTCGATTTTGCTTCTTTCCAAACCGGTCAGAGCACGAAGACGCATATCAACGATAGCCTGCGACTGTGCATCTGACAGCCCAAACCGTTTCATGAGTTCATTCTTTGCAATCTGAACCGTCTCGGATGCACGAATAATTGAGATCACTTCATCGATATGATCCAGCGCAATCAATAATCCCTGCAGAATATGGGCCCGGTCTTCCTTTTTATTTAAATCATAACGAGTACGTCTTGTAACAACATCTTCCTGGTGCTTGAGATAGACATTTAAAACATCCTTCAGAGTCAGGATCTTCGGCTCGTTATTGACAAGCGCCAACATGATGACACCGAAGGTATCCTGAAGCTGGGTATGCTTAAAAAGCTTATTCAGCATAATATTGGGATTGACATCCCGACGGAGTTCGATGCTGATCCGCATTCCCTCTCTGGATGACTCATCTCTTAAGTCTGTGATTCCATCCAGTTTCTTATCCTTTACGAGATCCGCAATATTCTTAATCAAACGTGCCTTATTTACAGCATAGGGGAGTTCGGTTACAACAATTCTGTGCTTGCCGTTTTCCATCGGCTCAATATCTGTAACCGCACGAACACGGATCTTACCACGTCCGGTTTTATAGGCCTGTTCGATTCCGGAATGACCGAGGATCATGCCCCCTGTCGGGAAATCCGGTCCTTTGATATCCTCCATTAATTCTTCAATCGAGGTCTCCCGGTCTTCATTGACCCGGTTATTGATCATGCGGACACAAGCTGCAATCACTTCTCTTAAGTTATGAGGAGGAATATTGGTTGCCATACCTACCGCAATACCGGTTCCTCCATTTACCAGAAGGTTCGGAAAACGAGCCGGCAGAACCGTCGGTTCTTTTTCGGTATCATCGAAGTTCGGCATGAAATCAACCGTATCTTTATCGATGTCCTTCAAAAGAGCCATGGAGATCTTACTCAGTCTGGCCTCGGTATATCGCATGGCAGCTGCGCCATCGCCATCGACCGATCCAAAATTTCCATGTCCGTCGACCAGAGGATAACGGGTAGACCAGTCCTGAGCCATATTAACCAGTGCTCCGTAGATGGAAGAGTCTCCATGCGGATGATATTTACCCATGGTATCACCAACAATACGGGCACTCTTACGATGAGGCTTGTCCGGTCCGTTATTCAACTCGATCATGGAGTAGAGAACACGTCTCTGTACCGGTTTCAATCCATCCCTGGCATCCGGAAGTGCTCTGGATACGATTACACTCATGGCATAATCAATATAAGAGCTCTCCATTGTTTCTTTCAGATCGACATCTCGAATCTGATCAAAAATCTTGTCATCCATTTAAAAACCCTTCCTCCTAGATATCCAGGTTCTGTACATATCTCGCATTTTCCTCGATGAACTCACGTCTCGGCTCAACCTGATCACCCATCAGAACGGAAAATGTAACCTCCACATCAGAAGGATTATCCTCATCCATATTTACACGTTTCAGAATTCGGCTTTGCGGATCCATCGTTGTCTCCCAGAGCTGGTCTGCATCCATTTCTCCAAGTCCCTTATAACGCTGGATCTTATTATTCTGGTCTCTTCCAATCTCACTAAGGATCTGATTCAGTTGTTCATCACTATATGCATACCAGACCTTTTTGTTCCGCTCGATCTTATACAAAGGCGGCGTTGCCAGATAAACATGACCCTGACGGATCAATTCCGGCATAAAACGATAAAGAAAAGTCAGCATCAATGTTGCAATATGAGCGCCATCGACATCGGCATCCGTCATGATGATGATTTTGTCATAACGTAGTTTCGAAATATCAAAGTCATCATGGATTCCCGTACCAAATGCCGTGATCATAGAGCGGATCTCGGCATTATCATAGATCCGGTCTTCTCTTGCCTTTTCTACATTCAAGATCTTACCACGAAGGGGCAGAATTGCCTGGGTTGCCCGACTTCTGGCCGTCTTTGCAGAACCGCCGGCTGAATCTCCCTCGACGATGAAAATCTCACATTTACTTCTGTCTTTTTCTGTACAGTCGGCCAGTTTTCCGGGAAGAGAGAAGGAATCCAAAGCAGACTTTCTTCTGGTCAGGTCTCTGGCCTTTCTTGCCGCATCCCTTGCCCTTCTGGAATCAATAGATTTATCACAGATTGTTTTCGCCGCATCCGGATGCTCTTCCAAAAAACGATCCAACTGCTCTGTAACAACGCTTTCAACCGCTCCTCTGGCTTCGCTGTTTCCCAGCTTCTGCTTGGTCTGTCCCTCAAACTGAGGCTCTTCGATCTTGATACTGATAATCGATGTTAAACCTTCACGAATATCATCTCCGGAGAGGGCATCCTCATTTTCCTTCAAGAAACCGTGATCTCTGGCATATTGATTGACTGTCTTCGTCAATGCATTACGAAAACCTGTCAGATGAGTGCCGCCTTCCGGCGTAATCACATTATTGACAAAAGAATAGCAGGATTCCTCATAGGAATCGTTATGCTGCATGGCAACTTCGACTTTGATTCCATCCCGGATCCCTTCGCAGACAATCACATCCGGATAAAGCGCCTGCTTGCTCCGATTCAAATAAGTGACAAACTCTGCGATGCCACCCTCGTAATGGAATACTTCTTCTCTTTCCTGGCCTTCTCTATGATCGGTCAGAGTGATTTTTAAGGCCTTGGTCAGAAAAGCCGTCTCTCTCAGGCGGACACGAAGCGTATTGTAATTATAAACTGTCGTCTCGAAAATGCTTTCATCCGGTTTAAATGTAACCCGTGTTCCAGTCTGACCATCATCATAGGTGCCGACCTGTTTCAGAGGATACATGGTTTTCCCCTTCTCATATCGCTGTTCCCATATGATGCCGTCCCGCTTGACCTGAACGACCAGCCAGTCGGAGAGTGCATTCACAACCGAAGCACCTACGCCATGAAGACCTCCGGATACTTTATATCCTCCACCGCCGAACTTACCGCCGGCATGAAGAATGGTAAAGACAACCTCAACTGCCGGAATTCCGGCCTTTTTATTGATTCCGGTTGGAATACCACGTCCGTCATCCGTAACCGTAATGGTATTATCCGGATTGATTTCCACATGAATATGGGTACAATAACCAGCCAAAGCCTCATCTACAGAATTATCGACGATTTCATACACAAGATGATGCAGACCACGCTCGGAAGTAGAACCGATATACATACCCGGACGCTTTCGAACAGCTTCCAGACCTTCCAGAATCTGAATCTGATCTGCTCCGTATTCTCTATTTTCTGCCATAAAAGAAAACCCTTTCTATCTGTCCATTTTTCCATCTGTCACATGGAAAACTTTATTCACCGGAAATTGACGCCGAATGAAATCCTCCATACCCGTGCAGGTAATGAATGTCTGTATATGTCCTATACCGGAAAGAAGATCATCCTGACGGCTCTGATCTAACTCCGAAAGAACATCATCCATGAGAAGAACCGGCTTATCCTTGATCATTTCTTCCACCAAACGAATCTCAGATAGTTTCAGAGAAAGAGCACAAGTTCTCTTCTGTCCCTGAGAACCGAATTTCCGCATTTCAATTCCATTCGATCGGATCAAAAGGTCGTCCCGGTGCGGCCCCAGGGAAGTCTGAGCAAAACGAATATCCTTTTCCCGGGCAGATCGTAACAAGTCCGAAAAATCGGAAACATTACAGCTCGGCTGATAAATGACTTCCATGTCTTCCTGTTTTTTTGTAAGGCCGCTGTGGATCTCATGCGAGATCTCATTTAATTCATTGGAAAAATCCTGCCGTCTCTCTATGATCCGGCTGCCATAATGAACCAGCTGCTGGTCCCAGACATCCAGGGTTCCTTCCAAATCAGGATGAGTATAGAGATCCTTTAACAGTCTGTTTCTCTGATCCAGGACCTTATGATAGTTCTTCAAATCTTCGAGATAGATCCGATCCAGCTGGCAAAGTTCCCGATCCATGAAGTTTCGCCTCTCAGCCGGACCCTCTTTGATGATATCCAGATCTTCCGGCGAAAAGAAAACCAGGTTCAGAATACCAAACAGTTCACTGGCACGATGGATGGGCAGTCGATTGACAAAGATGGTCTTCGTTTTATTTCTTCGTAAATGTAAATCGATCCGATCCTTCCGACCTTTTTTTGAAACTTCGGTTCGAATATGAGCCTCCTCACAACCGAAACGGATCATTTCCCGATCCTTACTGCCGCGGTGTGACCGACTGGTTCCGCAAAGATAGACCGCTTCGAGAAAATTGGTTTTTCCCTGAGCATTGTTGCCATAGAAGATATTGATTCCCGGATCCGGACGAATCGAAAGCGCAGGATAATTGCGGAAATCCTTCATTTCAACTTCTTCTATGATCATTCTCTGACAACCTGATAGCTCTCATCTTCGAAGGTAAAGATATCTCCTTCGACCAGCTTTCGTCCTCGTCTTGTTTCTGTATCTCCATTCACCTGAACCTGACCATCCTGGATCATAATTTTTGCATCCAGGCCGGAACCGACGCATCCGGCCTTTTTCATGGCCTGGCCCAGGCGAATAAAGTCATCTCCTTCTCTCAATGTCACTTTTTCCATGATATGCTCCCTATTGGTTTCTATTTAACGATTGACCGGAAGAATGATATAGATATAAGTCTCCTCATCATCCTTAATGGAGCAGGGTGCCTTGGAATTGATGAAATAGAAGGTAACCTCCTCATCATCAATGACACGAAGAGCATCATTCAAAAACTTCGGATTGAAGGCAATATTGATATCCAGACCTTCCTTCTCAATTTCAATCTTTTCATCAAAAGAAGAATTCATGGTACGAATATTTAATTCCATCAGTCCATCTGTGACATTAATCACGAAGGGTTCTTTCTTTCCTTCGATTGTATAGAGAAGATTGGCACGATTGATACAATCCAAAAGTTCCTTTCGATTGATCCGAAGCTTGGTCTGATATTCCGAAGAAACCATCTGATCGATATTGTAATAACCGCCCGGAAGAAGAGTGGAGATCACCTTTGTCTGATCGAAGTCAAAACGGATAAAACGGGTCTCATTCATACTATTTTCCGAAACTTTGGAAATATAGATCTTGACCTGGTCGTCCGCACCGCCAGACAGAATCTTCGAGATTTCATTCAGACTCTTACCGGAAACAACAACATCACACTGGAAGGGGTTCGGATTCAAATCCTCATTTAAGAGAACATTTCGAATGGATATCCGATGTCCATCCAGAGATTCGATCCGAAGACGATTATCCTTGATCTTAAATTGCTCACCCGTCATCGGTTTCTGATCATTGCTGTCAGAAATGGAGAAAATGGTCTGCTGAATCACATCGCGAAGCATCATCTGAGAAATAATGATTGGCTGCTCCTCTGAAACCAGTGGAAGAGTAGGAAAATCTTCCCCGGATCTTCCCATCGTTTCAAATTTTGCCTTACCACAGACAATCTTGGTTTTAAAAGAGTCATCGGATTCAATTGTCACCTCATTCGATGACAAGGATCTTATGATTTCAGAAAAGAATTTTGCATTTAATGCAACCATTCCCCGTTCTTCAATCTGTCCTTCGATCTTCGTTTCAATACTAAGTTGTGTATCTGATGCAGTCAGAACAATTTCATCTTCTCTGGCATCAATTTTAATGCATTCCAGAATGGTTACGGTTGTTCTGGTGGGTACAGCTTTAGAGACAATGTTGACTGCCTTTAATAACTCGCTTTGGCTGCAAACGATTTTCATTCGCTTTCTCCTTTCGCAAAAAGAGTATATATATAATTTTTTTAATAATAGTATTCTTAAGGACTGTGGAATGGTTGATAAGGTCTGAAAAAGGCTTAAAATGAAGGATCCTAAGGAAGGATAAATCAGAAAAACATGTGTAGATTCTGTGTTTCTGATTGGGATAAAGGGTAGATAAATGACTTGCCTTCTTTTCCTCTTACATGATCTTATTTTATCTTATTTTTGCTTTCCACAGATTTTACACTTCTTATCCTCTAAAATATCAGGACCCATCAACAGGTTATAAACATCGAAATCAGGACGGACTGATTTTCTTTTTAATGGCTTCGATCTGCTGACGGAGGTCTTCTTCCTTTTCATATTCTTCCGCAATTTTATTGGCACCATGAATAATGGTTGAGTGGTCACGTCCTCCAAGGAGATTTCCAATCGCTTCTAAGGGAACCGTCGTCATCTGCTTACAGAGATACATGGCAATCTGCCGCGGGCGGGCGATATTCTTTGCGCGGGCATTACTGGTCATCTGTTCCATGGACAGATTAAAATGTTCCGCTACAACTTCAATGATCAGCTGAGGAGTGATCTCTCTTGGTTTATCCGGAGAAATAATGTTCTGTAATTCCTCTTTGGCAATATCCATGGTAATTTCTTTGTTTTCCAGGCGGGAATAGGCGGCAAGCTTATTGATGGCGCCCTCGATTTCACGGATATTGGACTTTATATTTTCACCGATATATTGCAGAATGTCATCATTCAGGTTAATATGCTCGGTTTCTACCTTATTTTTAATAATAGCCATTCGGGTTTCGTAATCAGGATAGCCGATATCAGCCATGAGTCCCCATTCGAAACGGGAACGAATACGATCCTCTAAGGTCTTCATTTCTTTCGGTGGCCGGTCGGAAGTCAGAATGATCTGTTTTCCTGCGGAATGAAGGGCATTAAAGGTATGGAAAAACTCATCCTGGGTTGCTTCCTTACCTATTATAAATTGAATATCATCGATCATCAGGACATCAACGGTCCGGTATTTATTTCGGAACTTGGTCATGGCAGAAGTATTGTTGGTAGAACGAATCGATTCGATGACTTCATTCAGAAATTCCTCGGAAGTTACATAAATTACCTTTTTATTCGGGTTTTCCTTCAGAATGTAATTACCGATCGCATGCATTAAGTGGGTTTTCCCGAGTCCCGGTCCGCCGTAAATATAGAGCGGATTGTAGGCTTCCCCAGGCGTTTCCGCTACAGCCAGAGCTGCTCTATGGGCAAACTTGTTATTATTACCGACCACAAAGGATTCGAAGGTATAACGAGGATTCAGATTGCTGGAATTATTGACTTTGATGGTTTCAGAAATTGTTTCTGTTTTTCCGGGAAGGACAAATTCCAACTGATATTCTTTGCCCGTAACCGTAGCAATGGACTCCTTTAAGAGTTTCTCATATTTTCTTTTTAAGAAATTGATACCAAGGCTGTCATTCTCCTGGGTCAGAATATAGATGGTATCCCCATCTAAATGATCGATTTTAAGCGGACGAATCCATGTCTTAAATGAAATATCCGGAATTTGGTATTCATTTTTTACAGCATCCAGGATTTGATCCCACTTTTCCTCTACTAGTTCCATAATCCTTCTCCAATATTATAAATAGGAAGAAACTCCTTTTACTTATCAACAGAATTACCCATCTTTAAAAAGCAACTTCCTATATAATAAACTACTTGTCCACAATTATCAACACAATCAATGATCGGAAAGTCGTATTTGTGGAAAAGAGGGATATGTTACATTCACTTTTTCACAATTGCCGGGAAGTCTGTATTTTAAAGAAGGAAAGGCTCTTGCTTTACATTTTTCCATCTTGTTTTCAACGATATCTGCAGATTTTATCCACAGACTTATCAACATCTTGTGGATAAGTTTTTAATATAAACCTTGGTTTTGTACATGTGGATAAAGTGGATAACTTGTGAATAACTTTTGTTAATAGAATCCATTTTGATCTTCGTCTTTGGTATAATTTTTATCTTTTCTCTGAAAATCATTGAAATTCTGTGGTTTTTCTTGACTTTGAGGGATCCTTTGATATAATTGATGCTAGTGTTTTTTCTAAAAATATCTAAAAAATGAACGAAGGAGGTGGGCACATATGAAGATGACATATCAGCCGAAGAGAAGACAGAGAGCCAAGGTTCATGGTTTCCGTTCCAGAATGAGCACTGCCGGTGGAAGAAAAGTCCTTGCTTCCCGCAGATTAAAAGGAAGAAAGAAATTAACAGTATAATTGTTACTTAAACAGGCCACATTTTTTGTGGTCTTTTCTTCTTTTCAGGTTTATTAACGGGGTAGATATGGTTTTTAGCGAGTCACTAAAGAAGAGTCAGGATTTTCATAAAGTTTATGAAGAAGGTTGTTCCCTTGCGAATCCTTTCCTTGTAATGTATGTCTTGGAAAACCATAGCCAGATTAATCGACTTGGAATCTCTGTAAGCAAAAAAGTAGGCAATAGTGTAATTCGACATCATTTGACGAGACTGATCCGAGAAGCATATCGGCTGCATGAAGAGATGTTTGGCACCGGGCTGGATATCGTAGTCGTTGTCAGGAATCGAGCAAAGAAGTCATCCTATTTTCAAATAGAAAAATCTTTGCTTCATCTTGCAGATCTTCACAAAATTACAGTTCAGACTGAGAGGAAAGACAGTTCATGCTGAAAAGACTTTTTATTTATTTGATCCGTCTTTATCAGAAATATTTGTCGCCTTTAAAGACGACAAAATGTCCTTATTATCCAACCTGTTCTCAGTATGGATTGGAAGCAATTGAAAAATATGGCGCATTAAAAGGAGGACTTCTGGCTTTCTGGCGGATCCTCCGTTGTAATCCTTTTTCTAAGGGAGGATATGACCCTGTGCCTTAACTCTAAAGGGGGTTATTTTGACAGAACTATATCTCACGGCATATAATGGTGCCTTCTTAGGACCCATTGCCAAAGGACTTGGTTGGATCATGGATAAGATCTATATTTTCCAAACCAATGTACTCCATATTAACAGTATTCCTCTGGCAATTATTTTATTTACCATTGTAATCTATATTGCTCTTTTTCCGCTGACCTATAAGCAGCAGAAGTTCTCTGTTCTTTCTTCGAAAATGCAGCCTGAAATGAAGAAGATTCAGGATAAGTATAAGAACAAGAGATCTGATCAGGCGGCAATGGCAGCTATGAATGAAGAGACACAGGCACTTTATGATAAGTATGGCATTTCCCCGATGGGAAGCTGTGTTCAGCTGATTATTCAGATGCCGATCCTCTTTGCTCTTTATCGGGTATTCTATAATATCCCGGCTTATATCAACTCCGTTAAGAATGTCTTCACCTCTGTTGTTAATGGTATTATTGCGACGGATGGTTATGCTTCTAAAATGAAGTCATTGATTAGCGATGCAGCCGTAAAGAATATCACCAATGTGACCTTCAATGGTAAGGGTGGAGTAGCAGATAAAAACCATATTATCGATGTTCTCTATAAGTTAAGTGATAACGGGTGGGATATTGCAGCAAAGAAGTTTTCATCCATTTCGGATACTTTTGCAGATGCTCACCATCACCTTTCTTCCATTAATAATATTTTTGGTCTGAATGTCTCCGATACGCCTTGGAACATTATGAAGACATCCTTTGAAAGCCATGCTTATCTCATTGTGATTCTTGCTCTTCTTTTTCCTATTTGTTCTTATTTGTCCCAGGTCATCAATATGAAGGTGTCCCAGGTGAATAACAGTATGGGAGATGATGCGGCAGCTCGTCAAATGAAGACCATGAATATCATGATGCCTTTTATGTCTTTGATCTTTGCATTTACCGTACCTCTTGGTTTGACCATTTACTGGATTGCCGGTGCTCTTGTTCGTACCGTACAGCAGATTTTCCTCAATCGTCATTTTGCTAAGATCAATCTTGATACTATTATTGAAGCAAATAAGGAGAAGGCAAAGAAAAAGGCTGAAAAGCGTGGCATCCGCCAGGCTCAGATTTATAATGCTGCAAATATCCGGACCAGGAATACGAATACCATGTCCGGTAAGGCAAACTCCGTATCCAGTCGTTCGGAAGAAATTGAAAAGGCCAATGAAATTCGTAAGAATGCAAAGAAGGGCTCCATGGCCTCGAAGGCAAATCTGGTCAGTGATTACAATTCGAAGAATACAAAGAAATAAGGGGGTTTGCTATGGAATATCAGAATTTTAAAGGGAAAACAGTCGAAGATGCCTTGACCAATGCATCAATCGCTCTTGGAATGACAAGCGATCACATCTCTTATGAGGTCATTGATAAAGGAAGTGTTGGTTTCCTTGGTTTTGCCAGTAAGGATGCTGTGATTCGGGTTCGCCTCGGAGAGGATTCCGAAGAGGATGCGAAAAAGGAAGACATTGCTCATGAAGCTGATTCCGCAACTGCAGCGAATCAAGAGTCTTTTGTTGAAAACAGGGAGGAAAAGGATAAGGAATCTTCTGAGCCGGATCAGTTAAAGACGGTATCAGATGATCCTTCCCATGCAAAGGATCAGGATAAGAAAAACCTTTCCATCAGTGACGATGAACTTTCGAAAGTAGAAGATGTTGCTGAAAACTTCTTGAATGATGTATTTGAGAAGATGGGTCTCACTGTTTCTATCAAGAAAGATTACGATCAGGAAAGTAAATCTCTGAATCTGGATCTCGTTGGTCCTGATATGGGTGTGATCATTGGTAAGAGAGGTCAGACACTGGATTCTCTTCAATATCTTACGAATCTGGTTGTGAATCGAAAGACTTCTAATTATGTCCGGGTGAAGATCGATACAGAGAATTATAGAGAACGCCGAAAGGAAACCCTTGAGAATCTGGCTCATAATGTTGCCTACAAGGTGAAAAAGACTCGCCGGCCGGTTGCTTTGGAATCCATGAATCCTTACGAACGTCGTGTGATTCATGCTGCTTTGTCGGAGGATCCTTATGTGACAACGCATAGCGAAGGAGAAGAACCCTATCGTCATGTAGTTGTTACTCTGAAGTAATATTGGCTAAAGCCATAGTCCTTTCAATATCAGGATACGATCATGGCGGGAAGAGGGCTGTGAAATGGAAGGTGGATCATTCCCGCCTGACATTTTCACAGCTCTTTTTTTGAGACTCTCAGTTTATTCTTCTGGTTAGAGAATTTTATCCACTCTCATGGATCGAATGCTTTTTAATGAATAGGAGTTCTTATTTTGAGTGATACAATAGCTGCGATCTCTACCGGTATGAGTGATGCCGGAATCGGTATTATCCGAATCAGTGGAGATGACGCTCTAACAATTGCAAATTCTGTCTTTCAAGGAACGGATTTAAGAAAATGTAAACCGAATACTGTTCATTACGGTCATCTGGTAGATCAGGGAGAAATCGTAGATGAGGTTTATGCTCTGGTCTTTCACGGGCCGAAATCCTATACCATGGAAGATGTGGTTGAATTTGACTGTCATGGAGGAATGCGTGTATTAAGGGATGCGCTTTCTTTGATTTACCGAGCCGGTGCAAGACCTGCCGAAGCAGGAGAGTTTACCAAACGCGCTTTTCTAAACGGTCGGATCGATCTGTCACAGTCGGAATCCGTCATGGATCTGATTCATTCAAAGACCTCTTTCGAGCGTAAGGTCTCTCTTTCCCACTTAAATGGAAATCTATCGAAGAAAGTTCGAGACTTGAGGGAAAAGATCCTTCATGAAGCAGCCTTTTTGGAGGCAGCTCTCGATGATCCGGAACATTATTCCCTGGATCAATATCCTCCGGAATTGGATCAGAAAATAGAAGGCTGTATCCGGGAAATCGATCAGATGATTCGTTCCTATCAGCAGGGAAGCCTTCTGAAAAACGGTATTCGGACAGCTATTGTCGGGCGGCCTAACGTAGGAAAATCTTCGCTTTTAAACCTCTTGTCCGGTAAGGACCGGGCAATCGTGACGGATGTTCCGGGTACGACAAGAGATCTTCTGGAAGAAGAAATTGTTTTGAATGATATTCCTCTTCTCATGATGGACACGGCAGGCATTCATGAAACTGATGATCTGGTTGAGAAGATCGGTGTCAAGCGGTCTCTGGATGCTTTAAAGAATGCAGATCTTGTTTTCTTTTTGATTGATGGCTCAAGACCCTTGTCCCAGGAGGATCTATCTATTGTTTCAGATATTCCGAACGTTCCGACTCTGGTTCTTTTTACCAAATCGGACCTGGAACAGAAGGCGGATCCGGAAATGATTCAAAAAGCTTTGTCTCACCGACAAGAAAGCCGGATTCTTCATGTGAACTGCAAAAATGAGGAGACGGTCTGTCTTTTATCTCATGAAATTGAAAACCTCTTTTTGTTAGGCAATCTTTCGAATCCTGACCAGTTTCTGATCTCTAATGATCGGCAGAAATATGATATGGAAGAGGCAAGGAAAAGTCTGAAACTGGTGCAGAAGAGCATTCGAGATGGTATGAGTGAGGATCTCTTTACCATTGATTTAATGGACGCTTATCGATATCTCGGTTATGTCATTGGAGAAGAAGTGGAAGATGATCTGGTCGATAAGGTCTTTTCGGATTTTTGTATGGGTAAGTAAAGGAGAAAATCGTTGAATTACGTAGATGAGACGTATGATGTAGTGGTCATCGGAGCCGGTCATGCGGGCTGCGAAGCCGGATTGGCTTGTGCAAGGCTTGGTTTAGAAACAATCGTTTTCACTGTCAGCATGGACAGCGTTGCTATGATGCCCTGCAATCCGAATATCGGTGGAAGCAGTAAGGGACATCTGGTTCGGGAAATTGATGCTCTTGGCGGTCAGATGGGTATCAATATTGATAAGACCTTTATTCAGTCGAAGATGCTGAATCCTTCGAAAGGACCGGCGGTTCATTCTCTTCGTGCCCAGGCAGATAAAGCCCGTTATAGTCTGGAAATGCGAAAGACCTTGCAGAATACTCCTCATTTGACTCTTCGACAGGCTGAAGTCAGCGAACTTATAGTAGAAGATGGTCATGTCGTAGGTGTGAAAACCTATTCCGGGGCAAGTTATCATTGTAGTGCAGCAATTTTATGCACAGGTGTCTATTTAAAATCTAGGTGCCTGTATGGAAATGTCATTGAATACACCGGTCCGAATGGTTTAAAAGCTGCAAATCACCTCTCTGCATCTTTGATTCAGAATGGAATCAAGCTTCGTCGTTTTAAGACGGGAACGCCGGCCCGAATGGATGGGAAAACCATTGATTTCAGTAAATTGGAACCCCAATATGGCGACCAGCCAATCGTTCCTTTTTCCTTTACCACGGATCCGGATTCAATTCAGAAGGAACAGGTGAAATGTTATCTCACCTATACCAATGAAGAGACTCATAATATTATTCGAGCTCACCTCGATGAATCCCCGATTTACGGTGGAGTGATTGAAGGAATTGGCCCGCGGTATTGTCCTTCCATTGAGGATAAAGTTGTTAAGTTCAGTGACAAGAAACGCCATCAGGTCTTTTTGGAGCCGGAAGGTCTGGACACGAATGAAGTCTATGTAGACGGCATGTCTTCTTCCATGCCCGAGTATGTTCAGTATCAGATGTACCGAACGGTTCCGGGTTTGGAACATGCACGTATCGTTCGGAATGCCTATGCAATCGAATATGATTGTCTGGAAGCAAATCAGCTTCTTCCCAGTTTGGAATTTAAGGCAATTCATGGCTTGTTTAGTGGTGGTCAGTTTAATGGCAGCTCCGGTTATGAAGAGGCTGCCGCCCAGGGATTGATTGCAGGAATCAATGCTGCACGAATGATCCAGGGAAAAGATCCCTTGATTCTTGATCGGTCGCAGGCTTATATCGGAGTTTTAATTGACGACCTGGTTACAAAGAATAATACGGAACCTTATCGTATGATGACCAGCCGGGCAGAGTATCGCCTTCTTCTCAGGCAGGATAATGCAGACCTCCGTTTGACTCCAATTGGATACAAAGTTGGTCTGATTTCTGAGGAACGTTATCAGAGACTTCTTAGGAAGAAAGGACTGATTGAAAATGAGATTCAACGAGTAAGCAATATCTATTTTGGCGGTACCGAAAAAGTACAAAATTTTCTTCTTTCTCATGGATCAACTCCGCTGAAGAAGAGCCTTTCTTTTAAGGATCTTGTTTGCAGACCGGAATTGAATTATGACCTTGTGAGTGAATTGTCTCCTTCCGGTCAGGAACTTCCGCAGGATGTAAGAGAACAGATCAATATTCAGATCAAATATCAGGGTTATATTGATCGGGAAAGCAAGCAGGTTGAAGAATTTAAAAAATTGGAATCTAAGAAGATTCCGCAAGGCTTAGATTATGATCAGGTACCATCTCTTCGAATTGAAGCCCGACAAAAATTAAAGCAGGTTCGACCGATCAATATTGGACAAGCATCTCGTATTTCCGGTGTTTCACCTGCTGATATTTCTGTTTTGCTGATTTATCTTAAGTCCGGAAAGTATTTGGAACAGGCAGAATAAGATATTAGACCAGAGAATTTAATGAGGATCTATCTATGGAATCTATCTCTTACCAGTATCTATGTGATTGTTTGGAAATGTTTCACGTGAAACCTTCCATGGAAGTTTATGAGAAACTGAATATCTATTATCAAATGATTGTAGAGAAAAATAAAGTAATGAATCTGACTGCTATTACGGATCCGGTGGGTGTTACTTTAAAACATTTTGCGGATTCTTTAGCCATTGCAAGTATTATGGACATGAGTCAGGACATGAGCTTAATTGATGTAGGAACCGGTGCAGGATTTCCTGGAATTCCAATTAAAATCTGTTTTCCCAATATACGTATCACTTTACTGGACTCTCTTCAAAAACGACTGAATTTCCTGGACGAAGTGATTGAAAGACTTGGATTAGAAGAAATTAATTGCATTCATAGCAGGGCTGAGGATGGGGGAAGAAATCCTGACTTGCGTGAAAAATATGATATTGCAGTTTCAAGAGCAGTTGCACCTTTACAGATTTTATCGGAATATTGTCTCCCATATGTAAAAGTTGGTGGCGCTTTTATTGCCTATAAATCCGGTGACACAGAAAAAGAAGTCATCGAAGCAAAAAACGGCATTCGTAAACTGGGAGGCGGAAACATTTCCTGTCAAAAATTTACGCTCTATGATTCAGACATTCATAGGAGCCTGATTAAAATTGATAAGCTTGAGGCAACAAGTAATTTCTATCCGAGAAAAGCCGGAATGCCTTCAAAGAAACCTCTTCAATAAGAGGGCAAAGGAAGGAAAGCATGTTTCACGTGAAACATACGAATAAAGAATACGAATAAAGAATACGGATAAAGAAAGACTATGATAGAAGCAAGGGACTTCAATAGTCAGAAAATCACAGATTTGATCTAAATTTCGCATAAAGCGAAGAAAAAATGAAATCATCGGAAGAAATAAAACGGAAGAATCATCATAATTCGCATCCAAATCAAGGAAGTTACTAAGCAAAGAAAAGCTCATCGTGATATAATCATAATCATGAATAAGTGAAAAAAGAGGGAGAGGTGTAAATGAGCAGAATTATCGCGATTGCAAACCAGAAAGGTGGAGTCGGAAAAACAACGACTGCAATCAATCTGTCAGCATGTCTTGCAGAAGCGGGGAAACGTGTCCTTGTAATAGATATGGACCCGCAGGGAAACTGTACCAGTGGATTCGGTCTGAGAAAAAATGAGATAGAGAATACGGTATATGAGTTGATTCTGGGACAGAGTTCGTTGAAACAGTGTATCTATGATGTTGAGGATCAGGAAAATCTGCAAATTATTCCTTCCAATGTCAATCTTGCAGGTGCAGAGATTGAACTTCTCGATATAGAAAATGATCGCGAATATATTCTGAGAAATGAAATCGACTATGTAAAGGATGATTATGACTTTATTATGATCGATTGTCCTCCTTCATTAAATTTACTTACTGTAAATGCAATGACGACTGCAGACTCCGTTCTTGTTCCGATTCAATGTGAATATTATGCATTGGAGGGAATCAGCCAGTTGATTCATACCATTGATCTGGTAAAAGACAGATTAAATGAGAAACTTCGAATCGAAGGTGTTGTATTTACCATGTATGATGCCCGTACAAATCTGTCACTTCAGGTTGTTGAGAATGTGAAAGAAAATCTCAATCAGAATATTTACAAAACAATTATTCCTAGAAATGTCAGACTGGCGGAAGCTCCCAGTTATGGACAGCCTAT
>JAQXPG010000082.1 GCA_029100405.1 Lachnospiraceae bacterium
CTATTACGATAATAGAACTCAAATCAGGCAACTTTACAGCTCCTCACTATCGGATTTTTCAAAATCACTTTCTCTTACGATAAATATACAACTGAGCAGAAATCGAATGGATTTCGAATGGATTCCCCCTGCTGATCCATCTTAACAAAATCTTTATATCACAAGAGGAACATTAACACCTTCTTTATAAGAAATATCGGATAATCTTCTTGAAAGTTGGATAACACAGTCATCAAAAGATTGCAGAGACTATGAGGATAGATAACAAAGCCATCGAAAGATTGCAGAGACTATGTGGATAGAAACACAGTCATCGAAAGATTGCAGAGACTATGAGGATAGATATCAAAGTCATCGAAAGACAGCAAAGTCAATTGACGATGGCGGTACATAGAGAAGATATATTATGAGAAAATTTGTGATGAAACTGGAGCACCTGAAGTCCGTACAGGTGATCATTCTTGGATTTTTATTGGTGATTATAGCGGGGACCCTGCTTCTTATGCTGCCATTTGCCAGCAGGGGAGCGGGATCGGCAAGCTTTTCGGACTCTCTTTTTACGGCAACATCTGCAGTATGTGTGACAGGACTTGTGGTAAGGGACACGGCGACTTTCTGGACTCCGTTCGGTCAGGTGGTGATCTTAGCATTAATCCAGATTGGCGGATTGGGCGTTGTTACGGTAGCCATAGCACTGGCTATCGTTTCCGGAAAGAAGATCGGTCTGATCCAACGGAATATTATGCAAGAGTCGATCTCGGCTCCGCAGATCAGCGGGATCGTGAAGTTCACTCGCTTTATTCTCATGACGACTTTTACTTGTGAATCCATCGGCGCACTGGCCATGATGCCGGTCTTTATTCCACGTTTTGGCCTGGCAAAGGGAATCTGGTATTCCTTTTTCCATTCCATATCCGCATTCTGTAACGCCGGTTTTGACTTGATGGGCGGGAGCGGGAAGTTCTCTTCCCTGACTGCTTTTGCGGGAAATCCCCTGATCAATATTACGATCATGGCCCTCATTATCATCGGAGGGATCGGCTTTCTGACCTGGATGGATATTGCAATCAACGGATTCCATCTGAAACGCTACTGCATGCAGAGTAAGGTCGTTCTGACGGTGACCGCGATTTTGATCGCGATTCCTGCCATTTACTTCTACTTTGGCGAATTTACCAGAGGACCGAAGGGAATGCGCATCTGGCTTTCCCTCTTTCAGTCGGTGACACCGAGAACGGCAGGTTTTAATACAGCGGACCTTTCGAAAATGAGTGAGATCGGCATCTTCCTTCTCATCATCCTGATGTTGATCGGCGGTTCGCCGGCATCAACGGCCGGAGGAATGAAGACCACGACGATCGCGGTGCTTTTCTCCTCAGCAGGTGCGGTTTTCCGCCAGAAGAAAGACGCAGACCTCTTCCAGAGGAGAATTCCTTTGCCGACGATTCAGAATGCAGGTGCGATTCTTCTGCTTTATACTTCGCTTTCTGCTCTGGGTGGCATGATCATAAGCCGTGTGGAGGGTCTTCCTTTATTGACCTGCTTCTTCGAAACCGCATCGGCCATTGGAACCGTAGGCTTGACCATGGGAATTACACCGGGGCTGACGCTTCTTTCCAGGGGCATCCTGGTCCTGCTTATGTACATCGGACGCGTCGGAGGTCTGACCCTGATCTTTGCGGCAGTCTCTGATAAGGGTATGAATAGTGGAAGGCTGCCGGAGGGCCGGATTACCGTCGGCTGATGAAATATAGCCCGAAGCCAGAAGGAAGCATTGGAGTACAAAAGCCCTAGCCTAGTCGAAAACACCGGGTTCATAGGAGTAAAAAAATTAGCCCCAGCCCAGTCGAAAGCACCGGGTTCATAGGAGTCATTCAGGAGGTAACAAAATGAAATCGATTTTACTTATTGGCCTTGGCCGTTTTGGAAAAAATGTTGCAATGAAATTAAGAGAGCTGAATCATGAAGTGATGGCAGTAGACCGAAATGAAAAGCGGGTCAATGAGATCATGCCTTATGTGACGAATGCCAGGATCGGGGACAGTACGGATGAGGAATTCCTGAAGTCCTTAGGAATCCGGAATTACGATCTATGTTTTATCGCCATCGGCGACTGCTTCCAGGATTCTTTGGAAACGACCTCTCTGGTCAAGGAACTGGGCGGAAAAGTCGTTGTATCAAGAGCAGCTAGTGAAGTCCAGGCAAAATTCCTCAAGCGGAACGGGGCGGATGAAGTCGTTTTTCCGGAGCAGCAGATCGCCAGATGGGCAGCCATCCGCTACAGCTCTGACCATGTTTTCGATTACTTTGCCATTGATGATGACTGCGCCATCTTTGAAGTGTCTGTTCCGGATTCCTGGGATGGGAAGACGGTTGGAGAACTGGACCTCCGTAAGAAATTCCAGATCAACATTCTGGCCATTAAGCAAAATGAAAAGATCGATATGAATATCATGCCCGAGACGGTTTTTGAAGCGGGGGAAACTCTTTTGGTTCTCGGATTGAATAAAGACGTGCAGAAGTGCTTTAAAATCTGAGGGAAAGCAGTCAATGCTTATCATAGAAGGAGGAAGCGTTATGAAGGTCTTCATGTTAATAACGTTTTTGGCAATCCTTGTGATGGTGGACCTCACCGGCGATCATATTTGGTCTTTATTTGACGGCAGAATCAAAAGAGACTACCATAAAAAACACAATAAATGGCATTTGCCTGGGAAACACAAGACTATGTGAGGATCGTTATGAAGGATGAATTTTTCAGGAATATCTTGACCGGGAGACGAAAGAACCCTTCTATGGATTCGGTCATTCCACCGGTGAATGATAAGATGACGGTTCGAAAGCGGCTTGGTGACATTCTCTTTCTCCTTTCGATGCTTGGTCTGTGTTCTGCCATCTGCTGGGGCCTGAAAATGCTCAACAG
The DNA here is from genome assembly GCA_029100405.1 of Lachnospiraceae bacterium. Taxonomy (GTDB): domain Bacteria; phylum Bacillota; class Clostridia; order Lachnospirales; family Lachnospiraceae; genus Lachnocurva. The sequence continues at coordinate 2,924 of JAQXPG010000082.1, forward strand.
CGTGGAGTCGAATATCGTCGTGCTCTACATTTTCTTCGTCTTCCTGATCTCGGTCTGGACGGCAAGGCTGATCTACAGCATCCTGGCAGCGGTACTCAGCGTCGTTATCTATAATTACCTTTTCACGGCGCCGGAATTCACCTTGCATGCCTATGACAGTCGTTACACGGTTTCCTTTGCGATCATGTTTCTGATTGCCCTCCTGACCGGAGTTTTGGCAGCAAGGCTTCGGAAAGAGGCACGCGATTCTTCACGCATGGTCTTTCGAATCGGGGTCCTCTACGATACGAACAAGCTTTTGGAGAAGTGTAAAAGCCAGGAGGAGATCAAGGATATCACGGCCAAGCAGCTGGTCCGCCTGCTCCATCGGAATTTGATCCTCTATCGGGACAAGGAAAGTTTGAAGAGTGGCCCTGCCATTTTCCTGTCGAATGAAGAGGAGGAACTCGATTTTTCTCCGGAAATGGAGACCAAGGCGGCAGAATCTGCTTTCCAAAAGGCTGAAAAGACCGGGCGTGGAACGGATACTTTCCCGGATTCGGTCTGCGTTTATATGGCCATTCGCCTGAATCAGGCGGTTTTCGGTGTCGTTGGAATCGATGTTCGGAACAATGAACTGGATACTTATGAAGAGAGCATGGTCATCGCCATTCTCGGTGAAGCCGGAATTGCTTTGGAGAACAAGAGGAACGAGCAGGAGAAGGAGCAGGCTATGTTGATGGCCAAAAATGAACAGTTCCGGGCCAACCTGCTTCGTTCCATTTCACATGATTTACGGACGCCTTTGACTTCGATTTCCGGAACGGCGAGTCTTTTGCTCTCGGATGCGGACCGGATGGATGATTGCTCCAGAAAGAATCTCTATACCAACATCTATGATGATTCTATGTGGCTGGAGGGACTGGTGGAAAATCTTTTGTCCATTACCCGGCTGAAGGACGGCCAGACCAGGATCCATACTTCTGTGGAATTCGTAAATGAAGTCATGGAGGAGGCAGGAAGGCATTGCAGCAGGAAACTTTCGGAGCATAAGTTTTCCATAGAAGAACCATCGGAGGTCCTTCTTGGAAAAATGGATGCACATTTGATCATTCAGGTCCTGGTCAATCTCGTGAATAATGCGGTCAAGTATACGCCAGCGGGATCATCGATCAGGATCACTGCGGAGAAGATTCCTGCGCGGCGTATACCAACAGGGCAGACCAATACCAATGCAGACCAATCAACTTTGAATCCATCGGCTGGGATGATTCAGATTTCTGTCATTGATGATGGGCCGGGCTTGTCGGAGTCGGATCGACCGCATATTTTTGAAATGTTCTATACCGGGAAGAAAACGGTGGCAGACAGCAGTCGAAGTCTTGGTCTGGGTTTGGCCTTGTGCCAGGTCATTGTCCAGGCGCACGGCGGCAGGATTTGGTATGAAGACAATGCCCCGCATGGCAGTATCTTCCGCTTTACCATCCCGGCAGAGGAGGTTCGGGCGGATGTTTAATGTATGAAGTTTTGGCTGTTGGACAGCGCCGGGCGGATGTTTGAGGTATGGAGTTTGGCTGTCGGATGGCGCAGGCGGACGCCTGAGGTAGGAAGTTTTGGCTGTCGGACGGCGCCGGGCAGATGCCTGAGGTATGAAGCAAGAGGAAAGAATCGATTGATCAGAAGGAGGCCTGGAAGAAATGCCGAAAGCAACGATTCTGGTGGTGGAAGATGATGCATCGGTGCAGAATCTGATCACCACAGCTTTGAAAATGTATGGCTATGACACGCTTAC
>JAQXPG010000083.1 GCA_029100405.1 Lachnospiraceae bacterium
GCCTCTCTCACATTCCGGACACCGATCAGGCGAATGCCCTCTGTATTTTTCAAGTTCTTCTGCACCGATTGAGGCAGAATACAAGTCTTAAAGCCCAGCTTTCTCGCCTCGTTGACTCTCTGCTCCGCGAGCGGTACCGACCGGACCTCGCCGGACAGTCCAACCTCACCGAAACAGATCAGGGAATCATCGATTGCCTGATCCCGGACGCTGGAAACGATCGCCAGGACAATGCCGAGATCGATCGCCGGTTCATTCATGCGAAATCCCCCCGCGATATTGACATAGGCATCGTATTCGCTCAAACGCAGACCAAGTCGTTTCTCAAGGACAGCCATCAAAAGGTTGACACGATTGTAGTCGCATCCTGCTGCTGTACGTCTTGGCATACCGAAATTACTTCTGGTGACCAGGGCCTGTATTTCCACAAGGATCGGCCGGGTCCCCTCGATGGAACAGGTAACGACCGAGCCGGAGGAATCCAAGGGCCGCCCGTCCAGCATGAATTCCGACGGATTCGGCACTTCCTTCAAGCCATTGTTTTCCATTTCAAAAACGCCGATCTCATCCGTTGAACCAAATCGATTCTTCACGCTTCGTAAGATCCGGTAAGCCGAATGGCGGTCGCCTTCCAGATAGAGAACCGTGTCCACCATATGCTCCAGAACACGAGGTCCTGCAACGACACCTTCCTTCGTCACATGGCCCACCACAAATATCGTGATATTCAAGCCTTTTGCGATCTGCATCAGAATGCCTGTCGTCTCACGAACCTGTGAGACGCTGCCCGGCCCGGAATCCACCTTGTCGGAATACATGGTCTGGATCGAATCGATAATGACAAGGTCCGGTTTCTCCCGCCGGATCACCCCGTCGATGACCTCCAGATTGGTCTCACAAAGGAGGGCGATATGGTCGTTAAACGTTCCCATCCGATCTGCCCTAAGTTTAATCTGCTGGAGGGACTCCTCTCCGGAAATGTAGAGCATGCGGATGGAGTCCTGACAGAGGTTCCTGCACATCTGCAGAAGGAGGGTGGACTTCCCGATGCCGGGATCACCGCCGACCAGGACCAGGGAGCCGGGGACAATGCCGCCACCCAGGACCCGGTTCATTTCATCCATATGCGTAGAGACTCTCGAAGCATCCTCTGCCCGGATCTCTGAGAAAAATGTCGGTTTCTGTTCCGAGATCTCCCGGCTGATATTCTTCCCGGCCTTTTTGTCGACCTTGGCTTCGGTAAAAGTATTCCATTCATGGCAGACCGGGCACTGGCCCATCCACTTGCCGGATTCGTAACCGCAGTTTGTACAGAAAAATAGTGTCTTCGTTCCTTTTGCCATTCCTTCTCCCCTGAAAAACAAGGCCGGCACCCGGCATTACGCCTGGTCCGGCCCTGGTATATCATAAATTTTCAGTGCATCTTTTCTTACCTGGCAGTTACAGAAACAGAAACCGCATTCTTACCGTCCAGCTCTACACCGAAGCTCAGCTTGCCGCCGAGGTTGGTCTTCATGGTTCCTGCATCCTTTCCGTTGACTGTGATATCGTAGTCCTTCTCTGCTTCCATTCCCAGAGTGATCTGTGCATCTTCCGGACCTTCTACAGAAAACGTTGCCTTATCGTCTGAGATGGCCAGATGGTTTACGGTCGTTCCCGGAACAGATTCATAAACGAAGTTCTCGTTCTTCTCTAATTTTGTAATCTCCTTAAAGGTTTTTACCTTATAAGAAGCACCCTGATGCATAAAATCGCCCTTTTTCTTCTTCTCCGGGAGCTGATAATTTCCAAAGCTCAATGTTCCATCTGTTTCTTCACGGATCAGTTCATCGATGACAGCCATTTTCTAAACTCCTCTCGTAACTTTTTTTACCTCTCCTGGTCGGAGATTTTACTTTCTCTTAACCTGATTATAATACTAAAACAAAAAGGGAACTAGACCTAATCCGATGAAGATTTCATGGAAAAAAGGCTTTGCTTTCTCTCTCATTTCTTATCGGTCTTATCGGTTTTCTTTTCGGTTTTCTTTTCGGTTGTCTTTTCTTTCCGTACGGAGCCTGTCTTCTTAAAGGTCAATTCTTTGTCCTTTATATTTATTGTGACACGATCGCCTCGGCCTATATTTCCCGAGAGGATCTCGTCCGAAAGGCGGTCCTCGATGTCGGTCTGGATCTGCCGGCGAAGGGGACGGGCGCCGTATTTCGGATTATAGGACTTGTCGACGATGTAGTCGTTTACAGCAGGCTGAATGCGGAGGCTGATATCAAGGCTTTCTTTGACACGTTTTTCCAGAGACGAGGTCAGAAGGCGGACGATCTTCGACAGATCCGCCTTGGTCAGCATACGGAAAACAATGGTCTCATCGATCCGGTTTAAGAATTCCGGGCGGAAGATCCGGCGGACTTCTGTCATGACATTCGACTTCATGAGCTCGTAGTTTTCCTTTTCAGAGTCTGTACCGCCAAAGCCCAGGTGCTTGGGCTCCACGATCTCCTGAGCACCGGCATTACTGGTCATGATGATGATCGTATTCTTGAAATCGACCCGTCTGCCCTGGGAATCGGTGATCCTTCCGTCATCTAAGACCTGAAGGAGGACATTGAAGACATCAGGATGGGCTTTTTCGATCTCATCGAAAAGAACCACCGAATAGGGATGGCGGCGGACCTTCTCACTGAGCTGACCGCCCTCTTCGTAGCCGACATAACCGGGTGCGGAACCGATCAGCTTGTTGACACTGGTTTTATCCATATATTCGGACATATCGACGCGGATCATGGCTTCTTCGCTTCCGAAAACAGCCTCTGCCAGGGCCTTGGAGATCTCGGTCTTTCCGACACCGGTCGGGCCTAAGAAAAGGAAGGATCCGATGGGCCGGTTGGGTTCTTTCAAGCCTACACGGCCTCTCCGCACTGCGCGGGAAACTGCATTGACCGCTTCTTCCTGGCCGATGACTCTCTTGTGAAGGGTCTTCTCTAAGTTCCGAAGACGGCTTGCTTCGGTCTCATTCAGCTTGGTCACCGGGATATGGGTCCATTGGGAGACAACGGCAGAAACCTCATTGGCCGTAAGTGTCAGTTTCTTCCCATTTCTTCTGCGGCTGATCCGCCGTTCTGCTTTCTCGACTTCTTCCTGCAGTCTCTTCTCGCGGGCACGGATCTCGATTGCCTTGTCCATGCTGCTTTCATTCTTCAAAGCATTTAAGAGTTCTTCCTCAACCATACGAAGTTCCCTGGTCTTTTCTGCCAGATTTTCTCCGGAAGGAAGGGCCCGTAAGCGAAGACCTGCCGCAGCTTCATCCATGAGATCGATGGCTTTGTCCGGGAGAAAACGGTCAGAAATATAGCGCTTAGACAGATGAACTGCTGCTTCAATGGCTTCCTCAGTGATTGTCACCTGATGGTGGTCCTCATAGAGCGGCTTGATCCCCTGGAGGATTTTAATCGTATCCTCTTCCGAAGGTTCTTCCACCATAACGGATTGGAAACGTCGGGCCAGGGCCGCATCTTTCTCTACCCGCTTTCTGTATTCATCGATCGTGGTCGCGCCAATCACCTGGATCTCTCCTCGGGCCAGAGCCGGTTTTAAGATGTTTGAAGCATCCAGCGCGCCCTCGGAACCACCGGCGCCGATCAGGGTATGAAGTTCATCGATAAAGAGGATGACATGACCATCCGCCATGACTTCGTTTATGACCTTTTTGATCCTCTCTTCAAACTCACCTCTGTATTTGCTTCCGGCAACAAGACCGGCGAGATCCAGGGAAAGAAGACGTTTTTCTGCAACCGTATCCGGTACGTTTCCATTTACGATCCGCTCGGCAAGACCTTCTACAATTGCAGTTTTCCCGACGCCGGGCTCACCGATCAGGCATGGGTTATTTTTGCCGCGGCGGGAAAGGATCTGAATGACACGGGAGATCTCTTCTTGTCTTCCGATGATGGGATCCAGTTGTCCCTCTGCCGCAAGTTCGGTCAGATCTCTGGCATATTGGTCCAGGGTCGGTGTGGGATCGCCGCTGTCGTCTTCCATCCTCCTGCGGGAGGCCTCTTCCCGGTAGATCTCGGCGGATGCACCCATGGCTTCCAGGGTCTCCTGGAACATCTTCTTCCGGTTTACATCCATAGCGGTAAGGAGCCTGGTTCCTGCGGAGTCCTTGATCCGAAGAAGGGCAAGGAGTAAGTGCTCGGTCCCGATCTCGTCGGCATGACTCATCTGGGCTTCCATCTCTGCCCGCTCGAGGACCATCTCCATCTTGGCTGTATAGCCGTCCCGTTCCATGACGGCGGTGTCGCCTTCCGGAGCGATCAGGCTCGAGATCAGGTTTGTGATGTCTTCTTTGGTTATATTGGCATTGGACAGAACGTGTGCGGCAATGGAGTCTTTCTCCTGCAGAAGTCCGATCAGAAGGTGCTCGGTCCCCACAAAGTTCTGATTCATTTTCCTGGCTATTCGCCTGGCGTAGCTGATGGCTCGTCTGGCTGATTCGGTAAATTCCATTCTTGTCACCCTGTTATCTATTGTTATCTATTGAACGTTTTATGATCAGAAATCATTCAGATCCATAAAGTCATTGTCTCCGCCGAGTTTCTTCTTACGTTTCCGGGCGTTTTCAATCATTTTCTCGTGATTGACCGGGCGGATCGGATCGGCTGGAGTCTGGTCATCATCTTCCCAGATGTCCAGGTCCTTCTTTCGATGGAAGAAGGATCTCCTGGTGGCTGCGGAGTTCTGAGAAGGATCTGTATGATCTTCTTCATCTTCTGCTTCCAATTGCAGAGGTGCCGGCTCTGTTGCTTCGGCCGGTTCGGTTGTTGCGGTTGATTCTGCCGGCTCTACAGGCTCTGTTGATTCGGTTGCTTCTGCTGGCTCTACCGGCTTTGCTGCCTCTGTTGCTTCAGTTGGTTCTACCGGCTCTGCAGGCTCTGTTGCTTCGGCCGGCTCGCTTGCTTCAGTTACCTCTGCCGGCTTTGCAGGCTCGGTTGCTTCGGTTGCCTCTGTCGGCTCTGCAGGCTTTGCTGGCTCTGTTGCTTCAGTTGGTTCTGCTGGCGCTGTTGCTTCAGTTGGCTCTGTCGGCTTTGCTGGCTCGGTTACTTCAGTTGGCTCTGTAGGCTCTGTGGCTTCAGTTACCTCTTCCGGCTCTACTGGTTCTGACGGCTCTGCTTCAGAAGATATATCTGCATATTCTTCCTCTTCCAGTTCGTCATCCAGATGATCATCTAATTCCATACCTGAGATGGTGCGGTAGGAGGATTCTTTCACACTGTTCTCATCGCTTGCAGGCTCGGTATCTCCAGACTTTGTTTCTTTAGGTTCTGTTTCTCTTGATTCTGTTTCTCTTGACTTAGTTTCTCTTGACTTGGTTTCTCTTTGTTTGGTTTTTCTTGGCTTGGTTTCTCTTGGCTTGGTTTCTCTTGGCTCGGTGTCTCCAGACTCTGGTTCTACAGACTCTGGTTCTACAGACTCTGTATTCGTCTTTCCGTCGGCCGGTTCGCTTTCTTCCGCAGAATCCTCATCATCCATTCTGAAATCATCGTCGAAGGGATCTGACTCACGGTCTTCTTTTCTGTGACGGAACATTGAAAGAATGCATAGAATCAGAAGGATCACAACGACTGCACCAGCGACCAAAAGGATCCGGAGTTTGGTATTCGGGTCTATATTTGCGATCTTATCCTTCAAAGCAGAGAGAGCGTTCCGGATCGTCTCCATAATGCCAGTCTTTTTTTCAGGTGCTGCCTTCTCATCGGAATCACTCTCATTACCGGCTTTCTGAGTCGTAGTCTCCCCGTCACTTGTCGTTGACTGCTTGGGGTCTTCCGTCTGTCCATTCTGGGTATTCTGATCCGTTCCATTGGCAGGACTTGCCGTTTGGTTACTTCCATTTTGGTCGGATCCATTGGCAGGTTGTGCCGTTTGGTTACTCCCCTGTTGGTCAGAGCCGTTGGTCGTTGCAGCATTTGTCTCGGCCTTCTGCTCGGTCGGCTGAGACTGGGCAGCAGGATCCGAGATCTTCATCAAAGCGCTGGAGCCTGTGGAAACATTTGCCCGGACGACGATTTCCGCGGATCCTGCTTTTTGTGCTGAAAATGTAAGAACGGCTTTATTCCCCAGGAAAGAGATCGTTGAGCCGGATGCGGTATAGCCGGGAGCGCTGCAGCCGGTAAGATTCAGAAGACCGGCCGTGTAGGTGACCCGGATCTGGTCGATCCCAGTTCCGGTAACTGTGACTTGCACGCTGTCGCCCACCTTAACCGAATTACTGGAAAAATAGATGCCGGTCTTTCCCTGTACGGCGTGGGCACTCATTGCAGGCATCATAGAAAATAAAATCGAAAGCATCAAAATGACTAGTGTAAATATTTTCAGGGATCTGTTCCTGATCGATTTCATCATTGTTTTACGTCCTTTCAGCGAAGCAAAAAAACACTTCTATATACAGAATCAATTATAGGAAACCTGGAAAGCACAGTCAATAATGATAAGAGGAGGCGCCGGCAATCTTCTGGGCAGGCAATCTTCTGGGCCTGCAGTCTTCCGCACCTTCAATCTTCTGTCCGGCTTTATTTTTTACCATTTTCTTCACTGCAAAGTTGTATTCTGTACAACTTTGTCTTACAATTTGAAATTGGTGCTTTATTTTGAAATGCTTTATTTTGAAATGCTTTATTTTGAAACAGGAAGGATTTTAATATGAATTGTATGGTTGCGCAGTCCGGCGGTCCTACCGTAGCGATCAATGCCTCTCTGGCCGGCCTTCTTCGGGCCAATCAGGAGTCAAAAGCTTATTCCAAAGTCTACGGTGCTGTCAATGGAATTCTCGGTGTCTTAAACGAGAATTTTTGTGATCTTACGGATCAAATGAAGACCATACCGGATTTTATCGAGCGTCTTATCCATACACCTGCTATGTATCTGGGTTCCTGTCGCTATAAGATCCCGACGGACCAAAGTGCAGATACCATTTATCAGAAGATCTTTTCTATTTTGAATCAAATGGAGGTCGAAAGCTTCTTCTATATCGGCGGCAATGATTCCATGGATACCGTTGATAAGTTATCCGCCTATGCGAAGAAACACGAGATCCCTATCCGGGTGGTCGGCATCCCGAAAACCATTGATAACGACCTTGTCAAAATCGATCATACCCCGGGCTTCGGTTCTGCTGCCCGTTATGTAGCTGCATCCGTCCGCGAAGTTGCGATGGATGCCTACATTTATGCCATAAAAAGTGTAACCATCATTGAAATCATGGGGCGGGATGCCGGCTGGCTTACTGCTGCGTCTGCTTTGGCTAGAACGGAGGCTTCCCCAGCACCGGACTACATTTATCTGCCCGAAGTGCCCTTCGATCTCGACAAATGTATCCGCGATACCCGGGCCCTTCTCGAGAAGAAGGACACCGTCGTTCTCGCGATCTCCGAGGGGATCCGGGACAAGGACGGGAATTATATCAGCACGGCGGACCAGGGCAGCGACATCTTCGGTCACAATCATCTGAGTGGGGCCGGGAAAGCGCTGGAGCATCTGATGAAGGAGGCCCTTAAGGTCAAGGTGCGTTCGATCGAGATCAATGTCCTCCAGCGTGCCGCCATGCATCTGGCTTCCGGCAGGGATTTGCAGGAGGCCGAGGAGCTGGGCCAAAAGGCTTTCCATTATGCTTTGGATGGTCAGACCGGGGTCATGGCGATCTTGACAAGAAATGCAGACCAGCCCTATGAGGTAAGCTATTCTTCCTGCCCGGTCCACGAGATTGCAAATCAGGTCAAGTCGGTGCCCAGGTCCTGGATCAATGATGAGGGCAATGATGTTACGGATGAGATGCTTTCCTATCTCCTGCCCTTGATTCAGGGCGACCCCGGGGTCCGTTACAAGGATGGCCTGCCGGATTATCTGCCGGTCGAGCATTTACTGGGCTGAGTGGAGAATGAAATGACAAAAGGCGGATCCGTTGGATCCGCCGGCCATCTTGGCAAAGTTCGAAATTCCGGGCAGATGGAAATTCTCGTTTACACCATCAGAAGTAAAATCGTCTCCGCATCTCCGTCCGCGCTGCGGCTCCGCCAAGGATCAGAGTACCAAGGAAAACCAGAATGGCTGACAAGATCGCGATCTCCGATACCAGTGGTCGGGTCACCACATGGATCAGGATCAAAATCAGAGGGATCAGGGCGATCACGATCATAAGGATCAGATAAAGCATATAGCCGGACCAGTTTTTCCGATTGATGATCATAAAGACGATGAAAGCCAGATCCACCAGGAGCATGGATCCCGGCAGGACATAGTTCACAGACCAGCGATGAAAGCCGGTCAAAAGGTCGATCCAGACGACCAGACAGACAGCCCCAATCGTTCCGCTGAACATTTTTTTGATATAACCTGCGTCATTGGCAATCAAACGCAGGATGGAAAATGCATAGATCAGACTGCCCACTACGATCAGGCTCCAGTAGAAGCCTTTCATGCCTCCGTTCAGATTGTAATTCAAAAATACAGAAACCAGAGAAGCTGCCACCGCGATGAAACCGACGATCCGAACGGTCAGATTCAGCTTCTTCTTATGAGATGTCACATCCGGATAGGTCAGGCTGCCGGATTGCTCTGACCCGAAAAACTCACCTGTCTTGTTTATTGGATCCTCAGTTTCCGGAAAGTCACCCAAGCGTAATTCCCCGGCATCTTTCTCACGGTCCCGACATATTACACTTCCACAGAGAGGACAGCGTTCTGTACCATCTAAGATTGTAATCTTACATTGCTTGCAATAACCCATTGTTTTCCCTTACCTGCTTTTTAACTTAACTATTATCATTATTCGCCTGGGCTTTGGCCTTCCCTAATCCTATCTAAAACACCCCATTGGTCTCTATTTCCACATCAATACCGTCTCCTGTCAGCTGGCGGAAGACATCCCGCTCGATCGAAGTGTCCGTCAGAGCTGATGAGAAGACAAGAGCCAGCTTGTCTTCGTAGGATGTAATGGCTGCCTTCAGATTTTGCCCGGTCGAGAAGGGTAAGAAACAGAAGAAGGATGAAATATAGGGCTTATAGGCATCTTCGACCGTGACACGCCCTATATTTGTGATCGTCGTTGTATTGGCATGCGCCGACTTCTGATAAAAGGCCTTCATGGCGATATTTTTCAGGGGCAGGGGAACAGCACGAGCCACGAGGATTTTCTGATTCGCCACGTTGAAAGAGAAAATTGCCTCCAGATTTTCCCGCGTCATCTGCTCGGAAAGGCTTTCTTTGGTCAGCTCGACGATCTCCTCGAAGCTGTAGTCCTCCTTTTTGGGGCGGAACTCAGCCGATACCATGACGAAGAAATTCTTCGTCGTATTGGAATGAAAGTAAGGCCTGAGATTGACCGGGACCGCTACCCGGATGGGCCGCTGATAGGCTTTCTCCGGGAAGTTTCGATAAGTCGCATAAATAAAAGCCGCAACGATATAATCATTAATCGTTGTGTGGTAGCGCTCTTTTGCCACCTTTTTGATCTGACTGACCGACAGATAGCCCGTCATCACGCCGAAACCATTGTAGGGAAGCTTCTCGCCAGTGATCTCCAAAGCCTTATCCAGCTTATATTTTGGAGGACTGGATTTCCGGAAGTTTCGAAGGAAGGAATCTTCCCGGTTCAGGGAAGTTTCATCCGACAGACCATCGCCGAGCTCTTTCGCAAGGTCCGGATGAGCCAGGCGCAGATATTGATAAGTCAATTCCCGTAAGAAAGTCGTGCCGCCCATTCCGTCTGCAATGGCATGGAAGACTTCGAGATTGATCCTTTTCTTGTAATAGGTCACTCGAAAGAGATAGTGGTTGTTCTGATTGGGATGGATCAGCCGGCAGGGATAGGTATCCTCTTCGTGAACCCGCGGCGCCGGATGGTTATTTTCTTCCAGATAATACCAGAAAACTCCGGTATGAAGACGGAGTTTGAAACCCGGGAAACGCAAAAGCACCCGGTCCAGGGCCTTCTGAAGGAGGTCCGGATCGACCGTCTCCTTGAGTTCGCAGGAAATCCGATAGGTATTGGTCATCTGCTCTCCCGCAATGACCGGGAAGAGATTGGCTGTATTGTCCAGTTTCTCCCAATGTTTGTATTTCGTCTGTTGCATTTATATAGTCCTCTCGGCTGATATCGTTATTTCATCTTATGTTCCTGATGTTTCCTTGCGAAATAAAGCAAGAAAGACGCCGGCAGTATTCTGGCAAAAGGATAGGTAAATTTCATCAAAAGGCCCGGAATGATCAGATGCCTGCCTTTTTTCAAGCCGCGAACCGCTGCCAGGGCGCAGGCCTGTGCCGAGATCGAACCAGGTCCTGCCGTGGAAACGCCTCCGGCCTTTTCCGAAAAATCCGTCTGCACCGGTCCGGGACAGAGAGCGGAAACCAAAACCTTACTCTCTCTTACTTCCTTCTCTGCCTGGATGGAACGGGTCAGAGAAAGGACATAGGCTTTCGTTGCATAATAGACGGCCATGCCGGGACTTCCGGGCATATAGCCGGCGGAAGATGCCACATTTAAGAGTTTTCCTTCTCTCTGAATAAGGTCAGGCAAAAAAAGCTTTGTCATCTGAAGGAGACCCCTGCAGTTAGTATCTGTCTCACACGCTTCCTTTTCCAGGTCCGTTTCCAGGAAAGAGCCGATCGTTCCAAATCCGGCGGCATTGATCAGGTAGGAAAGAGGAAGTTTACTTTCTTCAAATTTTTTGTGAAATGTAATGCAAGCAGATAAATCGGAGACATCCAGGGGATAGATGTGAATCGAAGGCTTTTTCCTCAAAAGCTCCTTCTCAAGGCATAGCTTTGCAGCTTGGAGCCGGTCTACATTTCTCCCGACCAGGATCAGATCCTGGCCTTCTTCCAGATAGAGGATCTTTGCAATTTCAAAGCCTATGCCGGAACCACCGCCGGTTACGATTGCTGCCAAGCTCTTGTCCTTTCCTGCTGCTCTTTCGGATCGCAAGGGTTGTATGCGGATCCTTCAACTGTCTTCATTATTTTCTACTATATCGGGGAAAAATACAAGGGACACAATAGGGGAGCATATCCTGATGCAACGAAAAGACCTGCAAAGAAGATAGCTCTTTGCAGGCCTTTTCTATGTATTTACACGTTCACAATATCTAAGGTATTCCTAAAATACCAGCTACATTTTCCAAAGAAGAATTTAATTTTCCTTCTTCCATTCATATGATCCGAAAGCAAGACATAAAGCTGATGCTGTCAAAAGAATTATATACAGATACCACAAATTTTGTGAAGTTTCTCCTGTCTTTGGAGACTTCGTAATCGCTGTATTCTTTGTAGTGGTATTACTTGCTGCATTCTTTGCAGTAGTATCGCTTGCTGCGTTCTTTGTACCGTCCTTTGAATCAGAGTTCGAAACACTTAAACTCTTATCCGTATAAACGATTACATATGGAGATGCATGGGTAAATACAAGATTCAACTTACCATCAGCTGTGACCTTGCTGCTTGCGATGAGCTTCGCCCCATTTTCCCAAGTATACCAATAAAGATTTCCATATTTCCCAATAGTATCTTTCAGTGCGTTTATAGAAAGGGTAGCTTTAAAGCCAAACTCTCCATTATGAGCGATCAAAAGTTGCTGAACCGGGTTCTTCTCTGCTAACTTAGCTATTATATCGTTTGGAATGTAGTCATAATCCAAAGATACATTGAGATTGAGATCTTTTAAAGCATCTGTCTGAATATCATTGCCGTTTATAGTCCATGAATAGTCTCCCATGTCAAAAACGACATCCACATTTTTTCCTTTCATTTCTTGGAGGATTTCGGCCGGAATTAGGTTTGCTCCATCAGACATGTCAATTGTAACTGTTTCTTTCTTACCGGAAATTGCTGCCTTCTCTGATGCTTCCTTTACCTTTGATATATCTTTTTTTAGAATTTCAGCATTATGCTTAATACCTCCATCGTGATCGCCATTTTTACGAACAATTTCTGTTGTTTTAGGATCACGCTTGTAAAAAGATACACTCATCTGACAAGGCATCGAGGGCACAGAAACCCATTCTCCTTCTTTCAATTTAATGGTAGGCGGATCGATAAATGTATAAGTTGATTTATCGGCTTTGGAGTCATAGTCCTCCAGGTAATAAGTTAAGTAGTAATCCCGTCCGTCGATTGTTACTTCTTCTGGATATGTATAATCTGTTTCGCCTGTAAAATCCGTTATCGTTTGCCAAAAATACCATTCACTAGCTTCATCTTTACTACTTACGCCATCTCCGTCCCAATCCGGCGCTGCATCCATAAAGACCATTGTATCCGGGTGCTTATATTCAGCCACATAGGTATTCACAATGACTTTTTTACCATCATTATAAATTCCATTAGTCAAATCTCCTTCCTTCCAGCCAAGAAACTCCCATCCGTCAGGGACTTCCGGAGGTGCATCCGGCAACTTTGGTACAGGAGCATTATTATTTAAATATTCGCCTATATCATAAATATTATCGAAAATGCAATCATAATCGAGATCTTTATTATTATGATCCTTTTTATATCTTTCAAAATCTATATCAGATTCATTGACTTCGGTTTCTGAGCTGCCAACCTTATCATAACTTCCCCAGAAACCGCCCATATCATACTGATAATCCTTGCTCGCATAACCATACTTATATACAATCTTAAATTTGTCTTCCGACGTATTGTTTGATTGTGTTTCAGCAGACGTCGTATCCTTTGATCCATTATAATCATTGCCTTCTACATACGTATCATTTGTAGGCGTTTTGATACTTTCCGTATATGTGTCCGCTGTAGGCGTTTTGGCGCCTTCCGCATGTACTCCGGTAGGTAACAAGGCTGTGATGAGCATTGCACCCGAGAGTGCAAACGGAACTATTCTCTTAAATCTTACATTTTGTCCCATATATATCCTCCTCTGTGTGTACGTGTAATACACTTACTATTATTTACAATTATAAAGAAAAAAGTAAAAAAAACAATATATTCTGCAAATATATATGTGTGAAATGATCATTAAACTAATGCCAAAAAACTCCCGGTTCTTCCCCGCCAATGCAGCAGGGAAAAGAACCGAGAGTTTCTAACTTCAACTGATCCTGTAACGATCTGAAATTGTCTGTGTCGAATTACAGGAAGATATACTTCAATACGAAGATCACTGCAAGTACATACATCAGAGGGGTGATGCTGACCTTATCTTCCTTCTTGCCAAGCAGGTTGCAGATCAGGTTGATCACAACATAAGAGATAATGCCGACGGAGATGCCCTCAGCGATGGAGTACATCAAAGGCATGCACAGTACGGTAAGAAATGCCGGCAGGCCTTCACGAATGTTACTAAAGTCAATATCCTTGACAGAGGACAGCATCAGGAAGCCGACATACAGAAGTGCCGGAGCAATTGCAAAGCCCGGAATCGAAGTAAAGATCGGGGCAAAGAAAATTGCTACCAGGAAAAGCAGTCCGGTGACAACAGAAGCCAGACCGGTTCTTGCACCGGCGCCAACACCGGCAGAAGACTCTACGAAAGTAGTGGTGGTGCTTGTACCGAAAACAGCGCCTGCGCTGGTTGCGATTGCATCTGCAAGCAGTGCGTTCTTGATTTCCGGAAGTTTTCCGTCCTTATCCAGCATTCCTGCACGATCCGATACACCGATCAGAGTTCCGATGGTATCGAAAATATCGACAAACAGGAAAGAGAACATAATAACGAAGAAATCGAAGATACGAACTTTACCGAATGCTGCAAAGTTAAATGCCTGTCCGAAAGTCTCACCCAGCTTGGAGAAGTTGGTCAGATGCATGGACGGGAATACGGAATAGAATCCGTGTTTCGGATCCGGAACATAGACGCCTGCTGCCTGCATGATCATATCAAGAAGCCATGTTACGATGATACCAATCAGGATAGCGCCCGGGACCTTCTTGAATTCAAGAATTGCGATCAGGACCAGACCTATCAGTGCAACAACGGCAACAATGCCCATGGTGTGCCAGTTGCCTGCAAAGTCAACATTGGTCACCAGTGTCGAATCGGAACTAACAACAAGCTTTGCATCCTGCAGTCCGATGAAGGCAACAAAGAGACCGATACCGGCGCCAACGCCTTTCTTCAAGCACATAGGAATGGCATTGAAGATCGCTTCACGTACATTAGTCAAGGTCAAAAGGATGAAGATAATTCCTTCGATAAAGACAGCGAAAAGAGCCAGCTGCCAGGGATAACCCATAGAACCGCAAACCGTGAATGCAAAGAAAGCATTCAATCCCATGCCGGGAGCCAGTGCGAAAGGCAGGTTTGCCAAAAGAGCCATACAAATGGTTCCAACAAAGGAAGCGAGACAGGTTGCAATCAGAACTGCCTCCGAATCCATACCGGCATTGCTCAGAATTGTTGGGTTTACGGCCAAAATATAGGCCATTGTCATGAAGGTCGTCAGACCTCCGAGTACCTCTGTTCTGACATTGGTACCCTTCTCCTTCAGTTTAAAGAAGTTTTCCATTACAAAATCCTCCACTGATCCACTAAGCTGATCGAAAGCTTAGTAAAATTAATTACTTATCAATTATAAGTATTACTTATTGAAAATGCAATTTGAAGCATCAGATTTTTTGCTGAATTGTATTGGCAATTTCTAATTAATATGATAAGTAATTCTAATGAATGCTTGATCAGGAATGCTTGATCAGGATAATCTGTTCCAACAGAAAACTTCACTCAAAGAGAT
>JAQXPG010000084.1 GCA_029100405.1 Lachnospiraceae bacterium
CGGACTCAAGTGGAGTGACATCGACTTCAAGAATCGGACGATGAAGATCGAGAGGACGATGGAGTACCGCTATAAGGTCGGTGAGTGGAGAATAGGACCGCCAAAGAGTCAGTCGGGTTATCGTACAGTTCCACTTACAGAAGAAGCTGTTCGTATCCTGGAGAACCAGAGAAAGAAAAATCAGAGTTTAAAGATAATTCCGATGGAATGGAAAGACTTTGTCTTCCTTTGCAGAAAAGGCACACCGGTCAAGAACAGCACCTATGACACAGGGCTGTTCAAGTATTGTGATCGTGCCGGTATACCGCGTTTTTCGATGCACGTCTTAAGACATACCTTTGCTACCAGATGTATCGAGGCCGGAATGAAGCCGAAGACTCTGCAGAAGATTCTGGGACATTCCAACATAGGAATTACCATGAACCTGTACGTCCACATTACTGAGGACGAGAAGCATAGAGAGATTGACCTCGTGGCTGATGCGCTGAAAGTCATATAAAACTTGATGCGAAATTCAAATCCGTGGTACTCGCCGTGGTACTCGGTCGAAATGGCACACCGCGCAAAGCCCGTAAATATAAGGATTTTTAAGGAGATATAAGAAGAAATGAAACTAGGAATCGTGGGCCTTCCCAATGTAGGGAAAAGTACTCTTTTCAACTCGCTGACCAAAGCCGGAGCACTTGCGGCAAACTATCCTTTTGCTACGATTGATCCGAACGTTGGCATCGTATCCGTACCCGATCATCGCCTGAAGGTCCTGACGGATATGAACCACAGTAAGAAGACCATTCCTGCAACGATTGAATTTGTGGATATTGCCGGTCTTGTCAAGGGCGCAAGTAAGGGCGAGGGCTTGGGAAATCAGTTCCTGGCCAACATTCGTGAGTGCGATGCCATTGTTCATGTGGTACGCTGCTTTGAGAATACCAATATTATTCACGTCGACGGCTCTATTGATGCTCTTCGTGATATCGAGACCATCAATCTGGAACTTCTCTTTTCCGATATGGAGATTCTGGAACGCCGATATTCCAAGATCAAAAAGCAGTCCATTCAGGATAAGAGCCTGAAGCCGGAAGTCGAAATGCTGGAGCGTCTTCGTCCCTTCCTTGAAGATGGAAATATGGCCAAGGCCTTTGAGCTTAAGAATGAGGAAGAAGAAGCGGCATTCAAGCAATATAATCTTCTGACAGCAAAACCTGTGATCTATGCCACCAATGTTTCCGAGGAAGATCTGGCGGATGACGGCGCTTCCAATCAGGAAGTGAAGAAGGTTAGAGAGTATGCAGCCAAGGAGGGCTCCGGTGTCTATGTGGTATCTGCTGAGATCGAAGCCGAGATCTCCGAGCTGGATGATGACGAGCGTGCAGATTTCCTGGCTGATCTCGGCCTGGAAGAGTCCGGCCTGGATAAGATGATCAAGGCTTCTTATGATCTCTTGGGCCTGATCTCATTCCTGACCACAGGAGAGGACGAAACCAGAGCCTGGACTATTAAGAAGGGAACCAAAGCGCCTCAGGCTGCCGGAAAGATTCACAGCGATTTCGAGAGGGGCTTCATTTGTGCCGAAGTATGTGCCTACAGCGACCTGGAGCGGCTGGGCAGTATGTCTGCCTGCAAGGAGGCCGGCCTGCTTCGCCTGGAAGGTAAGGACTATGTCGTTTCTGACGGCGATGTCATCACCTTCCGTTTCAATGTATGATTGACTCAATATGTATGATTGACCATTCTAAACTTACGAGGATCCTTAAACGATGAAATGTCCATTTTGCGGAAATAATGATACCAGTGTGATTGATTCCCGGCCGGCGGACGACAATACATCCATACGCCGCCGTCGTTCCTGCGAGAAATGCGGCAAGCGATTCACGACCTACGAGAAGGTCGAGACCATTCCCCTTATTGTCATTAAGAAGGACAATAACCGCGAGCAATATGACCGTTCGAAAATCGAGAAGGGCGTTCTCCTTTCCTGCCACAAACGGCCGGTTTCCGCGGATCAGATCCGCGAACTGGTAGACAGCGTGGAGAAGGAAATCTTCAGCCGCGAGGAGCGGGAGGTTGCAAGCTCCGAGATCGGCGAACTTGTTATGAAAGAATTGAAGTCTCTGGATTCTGTTGCTTATGTCCGCTTTGCGTCGATTTATAAGGAATTCAAGGACGTGGATACTTTCATGGAGGAACTGAAGAAGCTGCAGGATTGAGCATTCGTTCTTTAAGGGGAAATATAGACCAATACGGGAGAGGAGAAGAAATTGAAAATCGCAATCGGAAATGATCATGCTGCTGTAGAGATGAAGCAGGAAATTCAGGCTTATCTCGAAGAAAAAGGCTATGAGGTGATTAATTTCGGAACGGATACCAAGGAGAGCTGCAATTATCCGGAATATGGATGGAAAGTGGCAGAGGCTGTAAAGAATGGTCAGGCGGATCAGGGGGTTTTGATCTGCGGAACCGGTATCGGAATCAGTCTGGCGGCCAATAAGGTTCCCGGGATCCGGGCAGCGGTATGCTCCGAGCCGGTTTCGGCAAGGCTTGCCAAGCAGCATAATAATGCGAATATCATTGCTTTTGGAGCAAGAATTGTCGGTTTAGAAGAAGCCAAAGCAATCGTAGATGCCTTTCTGGAAGCTGACTTTTTGGGTGGTCGTCATGCAAAGCGAGTGGATATGATCACAGAGATCGAGGAGAAGTATTGCAGCAGAGCAGGTAAAAATGATTGAAAATTTTATCGAATTACTGTAGAATAGATCAGTAATCGTGCGTATTGCTAAGAATAAACCGAGATGGTCAATTCGGACGGATACGTCCTGAGAATAAAAATGTGTGTTTTAAGGAGGAAAATCAGATGATTTCAGCCGGCGATTTTAAGAACGGTATTACACTTGAGTGGGAGGGCAAGATCTGGCAGATCGTAGAGTTCCAGCATGTTAAGCCCGGTAAGGGTGCAGCTTTCGTACGTACAAAGCTGAAGAACATCATCGATGGCGGTGTTCGTGAGACCACTTTCCGTCCGACCGAGAAGTTCCCTACTGCCCGTATCGATCGTAAGGATTATACCTATCTCTACAAGGATGGGGATACCTATAACTTCATGGATGCAGAGACCTATGATCAGATCTCTCTGACTGCTGATGAAGTTGGCAACACCCTTGATTTTGTTAAGGAAAACGAGACCGTTAAACTGGATTCCTACAACGGTAATGTATTCGCTGTTGAACCTCCTCTTTTCGTAGAACTCGAGATCACCGAGACGGAGCCTGGCGTTAAGGGCAATACTGCAACGAACGCAACCAAGCCGGCAACTGTTGAGACCGGAGCTCAGGTTTATGTACCTCTGTTCGTAAATACCGGCGATAAGATCAAGATCGATACCCGTACCGGTGAGTATCTGTCTCGTGCATAATAGTAACAGGATCTAATCATTTGACGTGGGCTGCCTTTCTTAAGAGGGGCGGCCGGCGTCTTTCTTTTTCGAGGCATGAAAATGGCAGAAGACTTTTGTAAATTGCCCTTATCTGAACTTCTTCAGGATCGGTCTATATTTCATATCTTCGATGAGGAATTTCAGAAAGCAGGCTGGCTGGATGTGACTGCACTATTGAACTCAGAGAGTCGGATCCAGGATCTCTATGATGATAAAACAGTACCGGCTGAGGTGCTGGATCGGATCGTGGAACAGGTGAAGGCCCTGTAGTTTGCACAGATTATTTGTACGAACATAGAAACAAAATCTAATCAAAAAAAACTTGACTTGCCTCCTGCAATACAGTATTATAACAAAGTCGGTTGTGAGCCGGAAGGCTTCAAACCATAATGCTGCTGTGGCTCAGTCGGTAGAGCGTCGCCTTGGTAAGGCGGAGGTCACGGGTCCGATTCCCGTCAGCAGCTCTCATTTGCCCTCGGTTTTCCGGGGGCTTTTTTGTTAAGTAAAGAAGGTCGATCCATGAAGAAGATTACAAATAAGCATGTGCTTGGCATTACTATGGTCATTATTGACTCATTATTCTTTTCTCTGATGAGTCTTTTTGTCCGCTTGTCGGGCAATGTACCGACCATGGAGAAGACCTTTTTCCGAAATCTGATTGCCGCCGTCATTGCCCTGATTGCTTTAAGCAGGACGGAAGAGAAATTTAAAATCAAAAAGGGCAGTGTCCCTTCCCTTCTGGCACGTTCCATTGCAGGCGGTCTCGGCATGATCTGTAATTTCTGGGCAATCGATCACATTGCACTTGCGGATGCCAATATTTTGAATAAACTTTCGCCATTCTTTGCAATTATAGCATCGATCTTTATTTTGAAAGAGATTCCGAACCGGCTTGAGATCTTTACCGTGGTCATTGCCTTTTGTGGTGCCCTGTTTATTGTGAAGCCCACAGCCGGGCTTGCGAGTCTTCCGGCTCTGGTGGGCCTTCTTGGCGGACTTGGCGCCGGAATCGCTTATACCTTTGTCAGAAAACTTGGTAACCAGGGGGAGAGAGGACCGGTGATCGTTGCTTTCTTTTCGGTCTTTACCTGCCTGATGGTATTTCCTTTTATGTTGATGGATTTTAAGCCCCTAAGTACAAGACAGCTCCTCTGCCTTCTTGGTGCAGGAAGTGCTGCAGCGGTTGGCCAGTTTACGGTAACTGCAGCTTATAAATTTGCTCCGGCCAAGGAGATATCGGTCTTTGACTACTCACAACTTCTTTTTGCTTCCATTTGGGGCCTGCTCTTCTTCGGAGAGATTCCGGATGGCTGGTCCGTGATCGGATATGTCATCATTATCGGCATGGCGATTGTAAAGTGGTATTACAATGTTTATGTGCAGAAGGATCAGAAGGACCGGTAAAAATCCATACGAAAAAGCAGATGCCGATCTATATTCAGGAGGACGGATCGTCTCACTGACAGAATGTTTGTTAGTGAGACAGGTGTAAGATTGTGAGGGGATTGACAGACAAATACAGTTTGTGAAATTTGTTTTATTGCAATTTCACTTTGAAATCCTATAATGATTGTATACAAAATAATTTCTTGTACCAAATACAGAA
>JAQXPG010000085.1 GCA_029100405.1 Lachnospiraceae bacterium
AATACCTACTGCGTTTAACATCACTGATACCTCCGATATTGAAATTGCAATGGATGACCAGTTTTCTCATTGCCGATTCAATCTCCTGGGGTATCACACGAACGCAATGTAATTAGTAACATCGGTTCAACCTGCATAAACTGAACGGCTGCAAATGAGTATGGCTGGCTGACAGGCTTTCGTGCGGACGCCATATGGTCCTAGGAGGAACAAGTCAGATCCATGCCACACCATTGTACAGCTTTAGCAATGAAAGGGAGCAGATCCTATGAGGAGATCATGGAATTTCTGACAGCTGACCCAGACGGAGAATGATAATAACTATCCCCGGCGGAGGCAGATCCGCCAGGGAGAAACCATGTGAGAGTTAAAAATTCAGGAAGTTCACAGATAACCATTGGAAAACTAGGGCGAACAGAATCAGTGAAATATTTGATGCTGTTAAGGACTATACTGTAGATAAGGTTCCTTTTTTCCATAGGGCATTATTTGCTCTTACACGATCAAAAGTGTTCAAGGTTGGAGATCTAATCAGAATGTCTCAGTTGGAAGTTATGGAGCTTCGTGGTGTTGGGTCGCTTACTGGAAACGAAATTATTGATATGATTAATAAGATTATCGAGGAAGGAAGTGCTTTTTTCTTGCATTCACATCCGACGGTTCAAAGAGAAGAGTTGTTTGGAGATAATATGGATTATACGGAAAAGGATCAACAGCAGATAGAGCTTGATGTTTCGGAAGCTGGCGATAGAAATGTTGGTGAGATTTCGTTAAGTGACAGGACATTAAATAGTTTGAAATCCGCATATTCTACGGCCATAGGGAACGATTCTGAAGAATGTCGACATCAGAAGGAAATCATTATCGCGGAAGTTGGCGGTAGAAGTATTGATGAAATTCCATTACGTGTTAGGGCTATACATGGTCTGAAACATGCAGGGGTTAATACAGTCAGAGAATTACTGCAGATGACAGAGTCTGAAATAATCGGACTGAGTAGACTCAGGGACGTTGGAGTAGGTACAATATATGAAATTATCGATGTAATAAAGGCAATCCTCGATAAAGGACCGGAATATTTTGTATCTGAAGATACGAAAGGTTCAGAAGAGTGGCAACAACAGAAAGAGAACGCTATTGCGACGGTTGGTAGTAGAAGTATTGACGATACTCCATTAAGTGTCAGGGCTATACATGGTCTGAAATATGCAGGGGTTAATACAGTTGGAGAATTACTGCAGATGAAGGAGTCTGATATAATCGGACTCAAAAATATTGGAACGCGTACAAGCCATGAGATTATTGATGTAATAGAGGCAATCCTTGATAAAGGACCGGATTATTTTGCGGCAGTCGCTGATGGTGTGCAAACTGCAGGCACAGGGGGATTTGTTCAGCAGTCAGGAAAGGGATTTGATTTCTCTGTAATTGATGTTTTAACAGACAAATTCTACTTTAAGCCCGTGCATATGGCGGGGTGGTTTGGCCTTTCGAGACAAGGAATTTATAATGTTCTTGAAAAAAGATCACCTAAGCGGAGCGATGTCTGGACGGGAAAGAGGCTGACTAATTATGAGTATAACATTATAAACTACTTAGTCCAAAAAAAGAGTTTTGAGTACAATGATAATCGCGTTAAATGTTTCTGTATAAATAATCGTTGGGATGATTTAGCATGTGTTTTTATATATGCAGTAGAGATAAAATGCTTTTTTTTGAAAGATCTTCCGAGAAAATTGCAGAAACTGATTATTGTATCTAACTATCATAAATATACAGAAGGAGAACTGACCGGCGAAGCAGACGGAAGAATAGTTTACGTAATTAGAAGACCTTTTTTCTTGCCTGCGTACCCGAACAAATTCCGAGCTAATGCACAGCTAAGAGGTATGACTCCGTATGAGTATTCAGTATTTATTTCCGGTTATCCTTTAGGAAATCAGAATAGTTATACAGATGACCAAATAAGAGCGTTTTTTGATGAGAATCTCGTTGATGGGAAGGTGTATCTATCGTCCGATCATAAGAATAACTGGATTCGCTCGTTGGCATCTAGAAATGGATATTCTATTAAAGATTTTATTGAGTTGTATGGATATGAATCGGAAATGGATGGTTCTGAACTAACAACGGATGGCGCCCGTGAAAGGCATATAGAAGAGCTTAACAAATATATTGTGCACGATAATGTTGTTTACTTACCCACTCATTCCAGAATATATCGTATATTGCAGTCTTATTCATATAAAAAGGAGACTACTTTAAATGAGTATCTGGAAAGTCTTGGCTTCAAGAGAACCATCAAAAGACCAGATGCTGAGCTCGATGCTCTGGAAACGGATATGGAAGTGCGCCAAAGCGATGGTACGTTTGAAGAAAAGGTGTTCGCGAGTTATCCGCTTGTAGGAAGCAAGATTATTAATCAGGAAACGCTTGACAGATTAAACGATAATTCCAGAAAGTATATTGATACCGTCTTGCGAGAGCCTAGGACTAAACTTTCTCTACACGCAAAAATGCAAATTGCACTGGCGCTAATTAATAATGCAAAGAAGTGGAAGAATGAAGAGAACGGTAATTTCTGGAATTATATAACGCTGCAGTTTGGATATCGTGATGCTAGTGGAGCCGTGGTCCGCCTACTTCAGAATTCTCTGGAAAGTACCTTGAAACAAAATCATCGTCTGTTTGTAGAAGATGTTAATGGACGTGAGTTCAAGACTACGGCAGTTATACATGCGCTTACTACTAGGAAATCCTGGATGGCTTTGTTTGATTTCTTGTTTGATTTTTATAAGAATAATTTAGATTGGAAGGCAATCCCTGGAGATCCACTGATTGGAGTTATGGTTCGTTCTCTTGAACAAAGATTGACTGGTGATGGAAGTGAGGATACTGAGCTTACAATCAGTTCTAGCGTTTATTCTTTTCAAGAAGGTATCCGCAAACTTGTACTATTACGTCCGGTGTTTACTAGAGGTTTATTTGAAAAACTGATCGCGAAGATTGATGCGATGGTGAATTCAAAAGATGAGCCGGCAAAGACTTATGAGGAGCAACTTTGTGAAGCATGGTTTAAGGAAAAACTTACTATAATTGCTAATACAAAGCGTACCGAACGTCATAATATGAGAGGACGACGGGATGTCGCGATAGATTATTCCAGAATTCGTGCAAAATACATTCTGAAAAATGAGACGGATGTGCAAATCGTTCTCCCTGATATCCGTCTTAAGAACGAAGATGTCCACCAAGCGATTATTAAAATTTATCTTAATGGCTTGGTTGCACATCAGCAAAATATGAGTTGGTATGGCAATGAGATTGGAAAAACGCTTAATGGACTTTCATTATCCATTCCCGAGATTCCTTATGGTTTAGAAACTTTAGATATACAGGTGAGGATCAATTGTGATAATGAAGAAATTTTTAATTCTGAGGACACTTTGTATCGGCGTGAATGGATTTTTTATGGAAGTAATGAGTATAGAGTAGGGCAAGTAAAAAAAGAAAATTATACGATTGTTCTTCCGAAAGTTGCGGATGTAGAAACCAAAAGTGTTGATATTACAGAGATTGATGGTTTTCATAATACAGGCCTTAAAGCATTTTTCCTAGAATTAAATGATGGATATGTCGTTACTGTAGGTAATCGGCTTATTGCTTTTGATAACGAAAATGGTACCGATATTCGCTTGATTGCCCCAGCAGAATCTATTGGATTACCGTGTGTAACGGTAGATGATAAGGAATATTTTTTTGCATATCATGGGAGCGTATGCAAAATAATACTTGGGAATGCAGATTCCCTTCAGCAATTCATACTTCTGCGGAATGAGGAAATAATTGATTTTTCTTCTCTTGAGGTGTCTGCAAATGGACTTGTATATACTTTCCCGCTGTTAAGCGATGACGATACCTGTAGGTTACAGGTGATTAATCTTAATGACGAAAGACTGGTGTTTGATAGGAGTTTTATACTTGTAAAAAAGGCGACATGTGATTTCAACAGGGAGTTCTACTATTCCGCGACTGATTATAAAGACGCAGTGTGTAAAATCAACATAGATGGTTTCGCGGAGAGCATTTCTTTTGATGCAGCCGCCGATGAAGTTCATATCCCTTTTAGAAATGGCGATCTCCATATTGCGATTCCTAAAATTATAATCGAGGAGACTACGGGGGAGTGGATGAACGGAACATCTCCGGCATGGTATATAGAGGATATTCCGCAAAATAGTTTTTTGAAAGTATCGAATCCGCCTAAGACGAATGTGCGTTTTATAGTTGGCGGCAAGGACATTAAGTATGATGGTAGTGGTCTAGTAACTCTTGGTAACGTCCTCCAATCCTTTTCTAATACAGATAATTTCTCGATGGTTGACGTACAAATGAAAGTGTCAGGGAGTCGACAAAGTCGTACATATACGTTAGCAAGAGTATACTATAAAGAGCGTTTTCTGAGGCAACCTGAATTTTGGACAGAGGATAAGAAATTGTTCTGGAATCAGGGAGGATCTTTTATTGGTAAGGACAATAGGAGTTTTACTTTGTCTCTATACGGCGAGACAGATAGACCTCTAGAATTCTCACTCGAAGAGAATACAGAGTATATCGACATTCCAGATAATATGCCCATTGGGAACTATAGGTATGAGATTAGTACTATATCGGGAAGTTTGTTCAAAAAAGTGAAGGAAGTGATTGCAGAAGGGGATTGTGTAGTTGGAGATCGGAATCTACTGCGCTTTAAGGACCGTCGTATTGTAGTTGATTCAATTACGGATGACATGAACGAGGATACTGGTTATATCCAGATTGAAACTTGTTACATTGACCATATTGAGTTCATAGGTATGGAAGATACATCTGAAGGTTATTGTGCTGTATACAGCGGAATAATGTATACGATTGGTTTTGATGGCGAACGGTATGATTTCTCTTTTGATAAACACACGAATAAACGTGGTGTAACAAAAATGATGGTCAATCCGGTGAGAATTGTATACATTAGTGATAATGCGTTGTGCATTACAGATTCCGATGGAGATGGCTTATATTATTATCACTACTACGATAAATATTTAGAAAAGATAGTCTATGCGTTGACAGATCACGAGTATACACGATGGAACAGGGATGTGTATGCAAATGCAGATCTTTATTCGTACTGGACAGAAAGGATACATGATGTTTAATCCAATATCTGCAGCTGAAAATATAAAGAATGAGTTCATTGGATACATATCTACCCTTTTTCACATATCTGATAAGGAGTATGCGGCACAATTTATTTCGGCATTGCAGGAAGAAGGGGCAATTTCGAAAGGACCGTATCTAGATGTAAGTGATTCCTATGAGACTGGGAAATGTTTGGAACAGATGATAGAAGAAGGAGAAGCTTCACCGCTATTTAGAACATTAGAAGGGGATATTCCGGACGGTGAGAAGGAAATTCAACTTAATAGAGGTCTCTATTTGCATCAGGAGAGAGCTCTCAGAAAAACAAATCAAGGTAGAAATCTGATTATTACTACTGGTACAGGGTCCGGTAAGACGGAATGCTTTATTATACCGATCATTAATCATCTTTTACGGGAAGCCGAAGAAGGTACACTTACTTCTGGAGTTAGAGCTATTCTGATTTATCCAATGAACGCACTAGCTAATGACCAAATGAAGCGGCTTCGAAATCTCCTGAGAAGCTGTCCGAATATCACATTTGGTGTTTACAACAGTAGCACGAAACAAAATGAACGAGATGGCATAGCGGAATACGGAAAAGTTTATAAAGATGTCAACGGTTATCCTCTGAAGCCTCTTAGAAATGAAATCATTTCTAGAGATCAAATGCAGAAGACACCGCCTCATATTTTAGTGACGAACTATGCGATGCTCGAATATATGATGCTTAGACCAAATGATGATCTCGTTTTCTCAGGAGCGAAACTTCGCTACCTGGTTCTTGACGAAGCACATATATACCGCGGCACCACGGGAATGGAGACATCTCTGCTTTTGAAGCGTCTTAAGGCAAGAATCAGTAATCCAGAGAATGTCCTTCATATCCTTACCAGCGCCACACTGGGAGGAAAGGAGGCGGATGATGATATAGTGAAGTTTGCTGATACTCTTTGCAATGCATGTTTTCATAAAGAAGATATTATCAGGTCACAGAGTGTCACTCCTTCTTATAATAAACCAGCGAAAGATATTCCTTTGACCATGTTTGCTGATCTTGTTAATCCAAAAAAACCACTGAATAGGATCGTCGAGGATTATGGAATGGCTGTTCCGGACGGACAACCGGATGCCGAATTTCTATATGATCTTTGTGCAGGGTCGACGGTTTATCGGGATCTACGCAATATTATTAAACATCCGATGACAATTCCGCAGATCACTAGGTCACTTAATAATACGCATGCAGTTACTGAACAGGATGTTGTAAATATTATCGGTGTGGCTGCTCAAGCATTTAGAAATAAGTCGGCACTTATTAAAGCTAGATATCATATGTTCACTAGAGCGCTCGAAGGTGCTTATATTACAATCGGAAAGCATAAGCAGTTAATGTTGAATCGAAACCGAAGCACCTTTATTAGTGGCGAAGAATGGAAAGTGTTTGAATGCGCTAGTTGTGATGATTGTGGACGTCTTGCAGTTGTTGGGAAAGAGATTGATGGAAAGCTTGAGTTTGCTAATAATTTGCATGATCCTGACATAGAGTACTATCTCATTTGTGGAAGCCATGATGCAGATTTGGATGACGATGAAGAAAGCATTGATGTTGGCAAGAATGACTATCTTGTATGTTCTAAGTGCGGCGCCATTTTTCATGAAAGCCTGAAGGATGATCCGCCTTGCACATGTGGACTTGAAAACTATGTTAAAGTTCGTAAGGCGGAGAAAACCCAGTCTCGTGGAGAAGGTAAATGCCCGAGTTGTAATATTGGGAATTTTAAGACATTTTATCTTGGATATGATGCGGCTACTGCTGTCCTCGGTACTTCTTTGTTTGAAGAGCTTCCCGAAAGTGAGAAGATTTTGAAGAGCAAAAAAACGTATGCAGGAGCCAAAAGCGGCCTTTTTAAGTCTGCTAAACAATCTTCTCAAGTTGATATTGTTAGACGTAAAAGACAGTTCCTCGCTTTTTCAGATAGTCGAGGTGAGGCGGCTTTTTTTGCTTCTTATATGACTGCCTCATATAGAGAATTTCTTCGCCGTAGAGGTATTTGGCATGTTGTGGAGAAAAATCGAGACAACATGGCTTTATATCCGTGGGAAATTCAGCATTTTGTAGATGAATTAACAGCGTACTTCGATTCCTGTAGGGCCTTCGCTGAACCGGGCGATAAGGGGACGGAAAATCTGACAGCCGTCAGTCGTAAAAATGCATGGATTGCAATACTTAATGAAATGGCTAATGCAAGAAGAAGCACTAGTCTGGTTTCACTAGGATTAATTAAATTCAATTACAAGGGGAATACGGAAGATGTCATGGCGGGGGTTGCAGAGGCTTATGGACAGAATGTCCAGGATGTGAAGGCGTTATTCGACTTATTAGCAATGGACATTGTTTATCACGGTGCAATTGAAGGTGATTGCGAGCTGACGGATGATGATAGAGAATACATTTTCTATACAGCTAGACCCAAAAGGGTAAAACGCTGCAAGGATATGGATAAGGACAAAAAGAAGGCATATATAGCGGGGTGGTCCGCAGCAGTTCGTAAAAATGGGACCCTTCTTAAAAATGGCCGTTTAAAGCGTGTCATGAAGGTTCTTGATCTGGATGAGATAGCAGCAAATGAACTTTTACAGATTTATTGGGATGAAGTTCTCCGCGGTGAGGAGCCACTTTCGACAGCGGGTAATGATGAGTTTTATTTCAGTACAGAACGGTTCACAATTAGTGCTGGAACAGAGGATGTTCCAATATATAGATGTGATATTTGTGGAAAAACAAGTATGGTGAACTGTAAAGGTATGTGTACAACGCTGAAATGCGGCGGTCATTTGCAGCAGATCACACATGCAAGCCTCTTAGAGAATAACCATTATGCAAAACTCTATCAGTCAACATTGATGCAGCCACTGCACATTAAGGAACACACGGCGCAGCTGGGTAGAGAGGAACAACAGAAATACCAGGAAATGTTCGTTAATAAAGAGATTAACGCGCTCAGTTGTTCTACGACTTTTGAGATGGGGGTTGATGTTGGTGACCTTGAAACGGTTTATCTTAGGAATATGCCACCATCACCGGCCAACTATGTTCAAAGAGCTGGTCGTGCGGGTCGCGGGAGGAATGCTGCTGCATTTTCTCTGACATACTCAAAACTCAGTTCTCACGACTTTACTTATTATAAAAACCCGGAAAAAATGATTACTGGCGAAATTGGCGTACCATTGTTTACGGTACGAAATGAAAAGGTTATTCTTCGTCATATTTTTGCAGTAGCACTTAGTGATTTCTTCGCTAAACAGGTTGATGTTTATAATTCCAATAACGCAGATGTCCTTTTGAATGGGGATGGATGGGAAAGGCTTTGCGCTTATCTAGAGAGTAAGCCTGAACATCTAAAAGAGATTATTAAGGCGTCTATTCCAGACAACATGCATAGTGTTATGGGAATTCTGGATTATTCTTGGATCGATAAGCTGATTGGAGTGGACGGTGTCCTGAAAGTCGCAGTTGATGAATTCCGCAGTACGGTGAAATACTATATTGATGAAATGAATCGACTCCTCGCTGATGGATTGACGCAAGAGGCTGCAGTTGTAGAAAAGAAGCTGTGGTCTTATCGTCGCGGTAAGGATGATAATCGGGGACGAAACGAATTGATTGAGTTTTTAGTTAGAAATAATGTACTCCCGAAATATGGATTTCCGGTTGACACGGTGGAGCTTTATCAGAATGCTAACAGTGCAACTGATAAGAAGCTGCAAATGGTGAGAGATTTACAGATTGCCATCTCCGAATATGCACCTGATGCGCAGGTTGTTGCTGATGGTAAACTTTATACTAGTCGATACATTAGGAAACTCCCTCAAACTACAGGCCTGGATTGGGAGACTGCTTATATAGCACAATGCAATAATCCTTCTTGTTTAACCTGGAACCATAGATCCTTGGAGCCAGATTCTTCCGGTGAAGAGTGTGTTTCTTGTCATGAAATTATTCCACATTTCCGGTGGAGACAAGCTATAGAACCACGGAAAGGCTTTGTGGCAGAAGCAAAACCAAAAGATGTTCCTATGCGGAAACCAGATAAGACTTATCGTAGCGATGATTTCTATATTGGTGATTCACAGCGTCAGGTTATGCAAAAGTATGCATTTGTGATGCGAGATGGAAATCGCTTTCAGATGGAGACCTCCATTAATGATTCACTTATGGTAGTATGTAACGATGATTTCTTTGTATGCCCTCATTGCGGTTATGCAGAGAGTACTACAGAGAATAAGGATGATGCTAACTTCAATTCTCATCAACGAACTTTGGAAAGAATTCACACAACTCCTTGGGGAAAGAAATGTGAAGTGAAGCTTATTAAGAATAAACTTTGCCATGTGTTCAAAACTGACGTTGTTCGGCTTGTGTTTGCAACGCCACAGGCTGGAAGCCAAGATGTAATGCTGTCAGTTATGTATGCTTTGTTGGAGGCTATGTCTGCAGTACTCGATATTGAACGAAATGATATTAAAGGCTGCCTTCATAAGGTTTTCTATGATAGCAGATTATTATATTCCATCGTTCTTTATGATGCGGTTGCAGGTGGTGCCGGTCATGTCAGAAGACTTGTCACTAAAGATGGTGTGAAATTCCGCCAGGTTGTTGATAAAGCGATCGCTATTACAAAGGGATGCAACTGCTCCCCATCCTGCTATAGCTGCCTGAGAAATTACTATAATCAAAAGGTTCATGATAAACTGAACAGAAAGTATGCATATGAGTTCCTAGAAAATTATGAGGGAGAGCTTGAGCCGATGACGAATGAAGAGTTTGAGAGGGGCGGTACAATCTGACGTTGACAGATTGTCGTGAACTTCGGAATTTCGAATTTGGTAAATGATTTCTAATCCACTGGAGAGGTTCATGGAATTTATAGGAATAATATATGGGAGATATTGTTGATTGGAGATCGCTCGAATATGTTTTTTATGGACTGGAATTAGTGGGGGTAGCAGAATTAAGAAATCCATTACTGGACTTACAAGTATTATATGGAAAAAAACAATTGGTGATTTAATAAAAACGAATAGCCTAAAATTATTAGGTATTGCCCTGCTTGAGAGAGACTTCTTATGATATACGTAATGAAAGACAAGCGTTACCGGTTTAGGTATGCATTTGATTCGGAAAATGGCACATACGTAAGAACTGGGGTACTGGATGAGAATGATAGGGATACTGGCATAGATCCCTTCATGGGATCGTTCCCTCATTTGATTGATGTAGGAATCATGGGACATTGCATCCATGGGAAGACAGGACTTTGCGTGAAAGCTGGAATCGGTTGTTATCAGAGCGGAATGAAGGTGGAAGAAGAGAACATGTCCGTATCGCATTTCCGCTGGATTGCCGAACAGTGCCGCGGAAGATGTAATCAACTGGCCTTTGGCGGACGCGGAGATCCAGATCAACATGAGCATTTCGGAGAATTGCTCCAAATCAGCCGGGAAAATAACCTGGTTCCAAACTTCACTACTTCCGGTTATGGCATGACGCCAAAGCTGGCGGAGATCTGTAGTCGATACTGCGGCGCAGTTGCCGTAAGCTGGTATCGAAGCGTATACACGGTTCACACGATTCAGATGCTTCTGGATGCAGGTGTAAGAACGAATATTCATTATGTTCTTGGAAATAACAGCATTGATGAGGCAATAGAACGATTGGAGCATGATGATTTCCCAGATGGAATCAATGCGGTGATTTTCCTTTTGCATAAACCGGCAGGAATGGGAACGGAAGAAAATGTGATCCGGGTGGAAGATGCCAGAATGAGGAGATTCTTTCACCTGATCGAGCGTAAACATTCATTTAGAATCGGAATGGACAGCTGCACTGTTCCGGGCGCAGTTAATTACTGCCATAACATCGTGCCGGAATCGCTGGATACCTGTGAGGGCGGGAGATTCAGCTGCTATATAGGACCGGATATGATCATGACGCCATGCAGCTTTGATCAGAGAAAACAATATATAACGCAATTAAGTGGAGGAGACGGACCGGGAATGACGATTTCGGAAGCCTGGAACAGTGAACCGTTTGCCCGGTTCCGCAAAAAGCTGAAAGGGGCCTGCCCTACATGCAAGAGCAGTTCATTATGCATGGGCGGGTGTCCGCTCATGCCTGAGATTGTATTATGCAAAAGGAAGGAGAGAACTACATTATGAAAATCAGAACTGACTTCGTGACGAACTCGAGCAGCAGCAGTTATGTCTTCACAGTGGGGATTCGTTTGAAAAACGGCAAGACGTATTCCTATGATGCTTTCGCTCCGGATGGAGATGGAAATGACTCGGGGACGCTGAGGATTACTTCATACGATCTGAGGAATATAGCCAAAGCAGCTTCGCTGGACGATTTGATTGCATTATTAGAGAAATCGGTGGAATATCAGATCGATTATGACGAATCTTATCGTTTCGATCCTGAGGATTTTACCTTGTATAAGGATCAAGAAATCGAAAGCTATACCAGTGAGGCATATGAAAATGCGTTATTTGGAGGAAATCCGGAGGATGATGTCAATGATGGAAGATCGGTACCGTTTTCGAAAAGTGTTGTTGCTTTCGATCGAAAGGTGAAAGACGATCACGTCAGAATGGAAGATATTCAGTCTGTGTTCAGCACTTGTCGCCATACTGCTTCTGGAGAAGGGCTGGATACAATTATGAATATTCCAGAAAATGATGGGAAGAATAATGGGATTTGTGTCGAGACGAAAGATATAGACGTTGATGTTGAAACAGGTAAAGTATCTGATTCCGTGGAATCACATTGGGAATAATTTTTCTCATAGAAGATTAGTGATATTGGTGATATTACGAGGGGGAACTAAAAGAGTGATGATGAATAATAAAGTGGATTTCGATATGAAACAATCTGATGAAGAACGAAACAAAAATGAAAAACTGACTGGAATCATAGATATATTAACGGAACGTTATCCGGAAGGATCGACATTTAGCAAAATGCAAGAATTAAAAGAGGCCAATCCGGATCTGGCGCCCCGGTTTAAGTCTTTAGCGAATCAATCTCGTCAATTGTTCGGCATGCCTCTCGGGAAGTATCTGAAGAAAATAGGAATCTTAGTTGATCGTTTTGCTATGGATCAGGAGCAGATAGAAGAAAAGCAAAATAACATGCGTGCGGATGCGGATAAGGAAATGATCGTGTCGAGTGATGATTCTGACCGACCGAAAAACGTGAAGTCGGACATAGAGAAACTGGAAGAGATTATAGAACCCTTGAAAGAAAGGTATGCTTCCGGAGAGAGAATAGCATTCAGTGTGGCAGAGGTGCGTCTTCAGAATCCGGATCTGCCGATTGCTTCTGTTGGGAGACTGGCGAAGAAAATATATGGTCAAACTGCGACTCAATATTTAACGGGACAAGGCATTATCAGCGATTATAAAGACCAGTGGGATCGATATCTCAGACTGGAGCGAGAAGAACATGATGCTGTGGTAACAACGGAGGTCTCGACGTTGGCTTTTCAGGGGAAGGTATTTGTGTTTGATCACTGCACGGATTTCGTTCGTTTGGGGACGCATTTTTTGTCGTATACTGAGTTTTCCGAATGGGGGAAACCACAATGCTTGGACGGTAATTTGAACCCAACTGATGCGGGCCATCCGATTGGAGATATGATCAGAGAAGCGGGCGGGATTGTTGAAGCTGGTATTACAAAGAAAACAGATTATTATGTGATCGGAGAAGGAGAAGATTCCATCGCCCATTCATGTGATCTCAAATATCTTGAATTAACAAGTAAAGGAGTATCTATTGCTGCCATAACATTGGATAATTTAAAAAGATTGCTGGGAATCGAGAATGTGGATTTCAGCAATCATTTCAGCCGTATCGAAATTAATGAGACGGAGGATGCCTCAGGACGTGGAAAAACAGATCCGATCCTGATCGAAGAGCGGGACCTTTCCGAATACGATCAAAGTGACTGGCTCACAATACGAGAGAGCGGCAGACCCTTGCATCTGCATGATTATATCGGTAAGGAAGATTCAATAACTCTTCCGGCTTTTTCGGGTATGGAGCGTATTGAATCATTGGGTAAATTCGAAAAATGTACCGCAAAAACGATTTATATTCCTGGATCTTACAAACGTTTATCCGATTGGATGCTGCAAGGAAATTTGTTCGTAGAAGAAGTGTATGTTGGAGAGGGTGTGGAAGAGATCGGAGACTTTTTCTGCTGCGCTGCGAAAAACCTGAAGCGCATCCATTTGCCTGGGTCGATCAGGAAAGTCGGTTACTGCTGCTTCGAAGAAACCGCCTGGAGTGTCTCACAGGAGGGAGATGAGATCATCGACGGCGTTTTCCTTCGAAAGAAAGTTCCATATGATGAGGCGGACAAAAAGAAAACATTGATCCTACCGAACGGGGTACGATGTATCGCTGCCTGGCCGTTTAACACACGCGATGACAATGATTATGGGAAATTCGACCATATCCGGGAAGTACAGATGCCTTCATCGTTGGAATATATCGGCGAAAAAGCTTTCCACGGATTGAGTTGTCTCGAAATGATCAGAATGCCATCTGGCGTTCAGTCGATCGGGGAAGAGACCTTCCTGGGGACGAGGCTGGAAGAGTATTATAAGAACAATTCGAAGGATCATATGCTGATCGCAGGAGATATTCTGTGTGAGATCTTTGACTGCGGGGAAGAACTCATGATTCCGGAAGGTGTGAGGGTCATAGCTGATGAAGCTATGGGACGTTCGAACAGTACTCCAGAATACATTCACCTTCCGAAATCGGCGGAAGTTCTCGGAAGGTATCCGTTTGGCTTACGTATCGGGGGATTCGATAAAGTAAAAAGAACGTTGAAACATGTCGATCTGAACGAGGGTCTCAAAATCATCGGGGAGTCGTGTTTCGAAGGTATGGTCGGATTGAATGTCGTTTCATTGCCGGAGACACTGCAAAGGATCGGCGAACGGGCATTCTGCGGATCCGGACTCCAAAGAGTCAAAATACCGGGAAATGTAAAAGAAATAGGACCTACAGCCTTCTGTACCTGCAGGGATCTTCAGGAAGTAATCATTAATGATGGTGTCGAACGGATTTCGAGAGAGACCTTCCGGGGCTGTGCATCATTAAGGAGTATCTCTCTGCCCGGAACCTTGAGGTATATCGGAAGCATGGCGTTCGAGGGCTGCAGAGCATTGGAGCGGATCGATTTGCCAGATTCACTAGAGTTTGTTGCCGAAGATGCATTCAACGGGTGTGATCACCTGCATATCAGTGCAACTGAAGGAACGATAGCCGGCGAATTTAAGGAACGATTTGAAGAGATATCTAATAAGTAGTAATGACTTGATGATATGATGCGAGAGTGTGAACTTCCTGGAAATTTAACTCTCATACAAAAATTACGCTGCCCAGCGGCTGGAACACTGAAAAGAGGCGGAGACGGACAGCTTGTCATATCTTGTGAGAGAGTATGAAACAATCTCTGTAAAAGCTCATTTCTGAGGCCTTTCATGATACAATAAAAATCATGGAGGGCCTTAGTTTATGGCAAAAAGAGAAAGAAAATCCGTACATTACGTGGAAATGACAGACGGGAAACGAGCGATCATTCAGGTTGTTAGCGTCAGGCGATAATCGCCATTTCGGGGCAGATTTATATCGCCAATCAAAGTCAAAAGAAAAAGACCAATGCAGCTGCCTTTTCCTTTCTTAGATATATTCTTTCCTGGGCAGAGCGTTCGGCTGACCGGCTGACAGTGAGACTGTTGTCCGGTTCCGACCGCGGTAGCTCTGTCCCTTTATTGTAAATACAGTTGCGAAATCAAAGATCCGGTCAAGCGAACACAAGAGGGAGGAATCTTCGCTGAAGAATTCGCTCCACTTGTCCGGACCGAGATTGCTTGTCAGAATCAGTGTGTTTGGGCCTTCTTTGTTGTACCTTCGATCAATGACGTCAAAGAACATCCGTGTATTCGTTTTATCGAATACGCATCTTCCAATCTCGTCTATGATCAGGCAGGATGGCTTGACCAGTCCGTTGATCGTCGACTTTTCGCGGCCATATTTTCTGGCATCAAGGAACTGTATATGCCGGCCTATGAGAGCAAACTGCACGGGATTTTAGAGCAACCTTGCCGGTAATACAGAGCACCTCTGCCGGGGGTGTTGAGCATTCCGTCAGAGGTCCGTATTTCCAAGCGCTTAGGCACTTCTGAAGGCTCTGTACCTGGCCACGTTCGAAGCCGCCAGAAAATGGACGATGCCGATCCGGAACTGGGGTCAGATCCTGGGAGAACTGGCGATCATGTACCTGGACAGGATCCCAGAATAGGAAAAAATCAGCTGACATGCCGAAACCAGAAACGCCCGGAATTTCCGGGTGTTCTTGACATACCAGCCGATTTCTGATAAACAGTAGACAGGTGCTGAAGGGAAGTTTTTCCCATTCAGATATATCTCATCTCATGAAAGGCCCCAAATTACAGAAAGAATTTCATGCTCCCTCTCGTCCCATTTCACAGGCCAGAAGAGCTTCGTATCATCAAAGTAGATAGGAAAATCTTTCAGCATAAAACCCTCCATTTTTAGCAAAAGCACTTGAATATTTTTTCATTTTGGCTATACTGTAATTGAAAGAGCCCACCACGCATAAGACGGAAACGCACTGCGGACCACGGTTGGGACTTTTTTTATGGAGAAAATTATGAGCACAGTTATTTCGCACCCTTTAAAGCCGGCGCTTACCTTTGAACAACAGATCGAACATCTTAAAACGGTTCATAACCTCACTATCATGCATGAAGATTCGGCTTTAAAAATTCTTGAAAAGGTTAATTACTATCGCCTTAGTGCTTATGGCATTGGTCTCAAAAAATCTGCGAATTCCGAAGAATATCGTGACGATATTACTTTGGAGCATATTTTCCGTCTCTATTGCTTTGACAGCGAGTTCCGCAATGATATTATCCATATTGTTGAACAGCTGGAAGTACAGCTTCGAACTCAAATCTCATACTGTCTTGCAATAAAATATGGTCCAGAGGGATATGCCGATGTCATAAATTTCAATGATAAAAAGAATCACGACGGCAGATCCATACATGGTACTATAATGGATTCTTTTAAAAATGAAGTGAAGCATTGCAAAAACCTACCATTTGTCAAGCATCATCAAGATGTATATGGTGGACATTTTCCAATCTGGGCTGCTGTGGAACTTATGACATTCGGAAATATCACAGCCATTTTTGATATCATGAAGCCGGAAGATCAAAAAAGCATCTCTTCATTTTATGGAACCTCACCAAATCACTTAAAAAGTTGGATGCTGTCTCTTGTCGAAATTAGAAATATTTGTGCCCACTACAACCGTTTGTATAATATGCCTTTAAAGCAAACTCCGTTTCTTTATAAGGAAAACCTAAAATACCGTTCAAAGCAAAACAAGGTATTTCCGGTTTTTCTTGTCATAAAACGCATGTTGCACGGCAATGAACAGTGGAAATCTTTTCTAAGAGATATAGACAAAACCATAAGTAAATACCAGGATATCGTCATTCTCTCCTTTATAGG
The DNA here is from genome assembly GCA_029100405.1 of Lachnospiraceae bacterium. Lineage (GTDB taxonomy): Bacteria > Bacillota > Clostridia > Lachnospirales > Lachnospiraceae > Lachnocurva. The sequence continues at coordinate 16,802 of JAQXPG010000085.1, forward strand.
GTTTCCACCTGATTGGAAGAATATTTTGTCAGCTCCAACATCTTTCAAATAATTTCTACCTGCCTCCTGACCTGTAGTTCGTCCGCTGGGTGGCTTTTACCACGAGCTCATCGATCCGTTCCTGCCCGATGTAGACAGGGATAACGATCGTCTGAGCATCGCCTCCGCCGGCAGCAAGGACTGCGTTTATGACAAGGGACGAGAGCCGCTCTGTACCAACAATCGCTTCCTCACCGGCCTCGCCTCCGCCGAGGAGACTTCTTCCGGCTGCCCCGAAGATTGTCGGGTTCTGTAAGATTGTAAACTTCCTGAATTTTTAACTCTCACATGGTTTCTCCCTGGCGGATCTGCCTCCGCCGGGGATAGTTATTGTTATTCTCCGTCTGGGTCAGCTGTCAGAAATTCCATGATCTTCTCATAGGATCTGCCACTCTTCTCGAAAGCCTCCATCAGTTCCTTCTTCCGCAGCCGTGTTTACTTCCCGGTCAGTTGGGCGTCCTCTTTTTTTGGCTCAGTGGTAGCGACGCGGTTTCCGAGGTAGACCGCCACGAAAGATTCCAGCCCCTCGATCAGGCTCATCCCGTCAAAGCCTGCCGTCCAGTGGATAAAGTCATCGAGAGAAAGCTGTGAGGCAGGAGTGCCTTGATTTAAAAAGCTTTGAAAATACGCTCATTGCTATCTCCATGATAAAGGCATAAGAAAAGCACCGATCCGTAATACGGATTGGTGCTGGTAAAAGAACTTATTCGTTATCGTTTGTGGCATTTAGGATAATGTCGAGCATCTGTCTTGGGGCTACTACAAATGGTTTCGTTGGGAAATGTTTGATGTTTCCAGTTACCAGATACGCATCTACATCTTTTCGGGCTTGCATCGTGACTTTGTAGAACACCCTGTCTTTCGGATCTGGAAGTTCAATATCCAGGTGTTCTTCAGAAATATCGAATGCATGGAAAACCAACTCATCGATGACATCACAGACGATTTCTTCTGTAAGGTGAAATTTCGGCCGTAACAGGACAGAACGGTATTCCTCAAGAATTTCTTTATTCACCAGGGGGACAATCACTTCATTGAATGCAAGATCTACGATGCTGCCGGGAACGGATTTCCATTTCAATGCTGCGGAAACCAGGACGTTGGTATCAATCACTGCATAATATTTCACAGGCACCTCACTTTCTGGCTTCTGCGATTTCAGCATTGATTTCATCAAGTGTCATATCAGATATGCCATTTTCTTCAGCAATCCGGCTGGCACGCTTCATAGCAGAGACGCCCTTGTTTTCAGGTGCCTCATCAATTTTCATGCTGAAAGGGATGCCACAATCCCTGACCAGTCTGGAAACACACATTCTCAGGTAGGAAGGCATGTCCAATCCCAGCTGATCTAAGATTTGTGTAGCCTCGGTACGCTCGGTTTCATCTATCCGGAATTGAACTAATGTATTCGCCATAAAAACACCTCCTTTTCTGATTCCAGACTAGCATAAAACAGATGCAAATGCAATCATATGATTACAAAAAAGTATCCCGCGGTCATCGTAGACCGACTCACCGCTGTCGTTTCCGCAGCGGATCGCGCGGTCAAGCCCCATGATCATGGCGATCGCGCCATCGATCTTTTCCGTGGACGTTTCCTTCTTGTCCGCAGCGGAGTCGGGTTTGCTCCCGGCTCTTATACGCCTGCCGCCGCGGTAGGTTCCGTCTTTTGCCACACTTACACTTCCTTTCCGCAGGCGCATGGGGTTAATACCCCGTTTGAATTAAAAAAACGCACGCGTGAGGGGGCGCCGGTCTTTTAGCGACGCGGTTTCTGAGACTTTTCCCGCCACATCATGATAAAAATTGCGCTGGCATTTTATCACTTTTTGTGCCATATTATGGTTGAACAATAGCTCGCCGGTCATAACGGCTAGAATATTATGAACGTGTATGTTTAGCCTCCGCAAACGACGGGGTGCTTCGGCGTAGAATATCGTTTACGTGTAGGGAAGCTTGCCTGTTGGCAGGCTTCCTTTTTTAGGATTGGTAATGCTGTGAAGATTGTTACGATCAACCAAATGCTTTTGCAACTATGATTCAGTCTGTAATTGAAAAGAATGAAAGACTGTGCTGGTCAAGCAAAAATGTAATTGATAGACTCGTTTTATCATTATTTATTCATCTTCATGCAACATCGGTCCTAAAATCGACTGATGTTCTTTTTGTAAACGAACATATGTTTACTTTTTGCCGGTTCGGTCATATAATATTGACATCAGCTGATGTAGAACAAATACCCTCAAAATGATCCTGATAAATGCCGGGATCAGTGTGAGCTTTGTTGCTGGTGAAGGCAACACTTTCTGAATTATAACATCAGAAGTGCTGCAGACTCAGTACATTACCGGAGTGCCGGAGTTCTTCAGTGATTCGTTTCCCTATCACTGAAGCAGCTGCCGGGGATGCACACGCCGGAATCAGGAGTTCCACCGGTATGCAGAGTGTGAAAGAACGAATCGAAGGGAGACGAGATGGGTAACAACAGAAACGGCTCCAGACAGAGAATAGCAACGATATGTTCGAGCCGGAAAATCAGTGAAACTGAAGTTTATGACAGAGCGAAGAAGCTCCTGGAGATCTACCGTGATGTCTGCTGGGAGACAAGTGAATATGCGGATCTTGTCAGAGAGGACCTCGCCTATGAATACGGATATGCCAGCAGTGATCTTGATACCGCCCTGCTCTACTTGGAAAATTTCGCTCCGGATGAACAGAGGGAGAAATTTGCTGCGAAGATACGGGCTCTGTTCAGTGTTAAATGGATGGTTGAGATTGTCGATTCTGCGATCATCAAAGTCAGAGATTTCCCGCTGAACGGTGAGCTGTATGCTCATATTCTGTCCATGTATTACCTTGGCAAGTTCCAGTATACCGAGGCGGAGATGATGGAAGAACTGAATCTTGAGAGAAGTTCGTATTATCGTCGTAAGAAGGAAGCGGTTATTGTTTTCGGATTGGCAATCTGGGGAGGAAGCATCGATGATTTGCGGCAGATTATGCTGGGAAACGAACCGAAGCAAGTGACCTTTGATGGAATTGCGCAGAGATATCAGAAAGTATGAGGAGAGAAATGTCGATCAAATTAAAAGAATTGTTGCCGCCACGGGACGGAATGCAGAAGATCCCTGTGTACAAGGATGGATGTATTGCGGTGTTTGGTGAGCGCATGATATTCCAGTCACCGGCCATGCTCAGAAAAGGATTGCTGGAGTGCTGGCTCTGGAGCGATCCGAAGAATCGTGGTGATGAAGATGTTGAATTGATCTCAATTATCCGGATGAGTCCGGGCCTTGACCTTGAGATACGGAAGAATGATGATGGAATCCTTGGAGTGAAGTTCTATAAGCCCAATGGCGATCTTCTGGAGTTTGCTCCGTTTTCGGAGGATGGAAAAGGTCTGGAATGTAATAACGCCTATGATCACATTACCATCAATCCTGCAAACAACGACCGGGAGGCCCAGCTGGTAAGAGTCGGATGGAACCTCATTGATACTTCACTGAAACCCCAATGACACATGAAACCGACCTCAATGGAACACGTCCGGTACTGA
>JAQXPG010000086.1 GCA_029100405.1 Lachnospiraceae bacterium
CGACGGTGATAATACCGAGGATCTGGTTGGACTTACTGACGACCGGGATGGCGTCCAGGTCATACCGGGAAACCAGTTGGGATGCTTCTTCCTGATCCGTTTCCGGAGAGACGGAAATGACCTGGTCATTCATCAGGCTGGTAATCGGAGTGGATTTTGGTGCAGCCAGAAGCTGCCGCAGGCTGACGCTTCCGATCAGTTTCCGGGCATTGTCGATAATATAAATCGTTTCGATAAATTCGGTTTTCGGAGCGATTTTACGGATGGTCTGCAGACCCTCACCGGCTGTGAGATTGTCATGTAAGGCGATATATTCGGTGGTCATCAGACCGCCGGCAGAATCTTCCGGATATTTCAGCAGACGGGTAATGATCTTCTGATCGGAAGAACGCATGCTCCGCATGACTTCTTTCCGGCGTCCGATCGGGAAGTCGCCTAAGATATCTACGATATCATCCTTCTGCATATATTCGAATGCAGTAAGCAGACGAGCATTATCGAGAGTCCGTGCAATACGGATTCGGTCATCATCCTCGGATTCCTCCATCAGGGAGGCCAGGGAATCATCGTCTAGGAGTGGTGTCAGAGCTGCGATCTCTTCGTCATCCAGTTCGCTGACCAGTTCGGCAAAGTCGATGGGCTGGAAGTCTTCGAGAAAGGCAGCGATCGCAGAGCGGTCCGCACGCGAAATAAGAGCGCGAAGCTCCTCTAACTTATCAATCTGAAATTGGTTCATTGGTATTCTCCTTCAAAATCCTGTGCCTGCTGTATGACAGCGGCGATTTGAAGAAGACAGACCTGGTCTGATTAGATCGTTTATCTGGACATGAAAGCAGGATGACCAACAGACGGAATGATCGTGTGGTAATCGATACAGATCATGTTCAGTTGTCTACTTCGACCGTGACTGTCTCCGTCCATAGTGGATCCTCCTTCTGTTAAAATCAATGTAGTAAGAGGTTGAAACCCCAAAAATGGATGCTGCAGAACCTTTCATTTCGAGAAATCAGAAACAAAATAAGAGGTATGCAACCTAAATAAGAATAGACCATTTTTGGGGGACTTTCAATGAAAAATTAAACCGGGATCTTATAAGAATTCTTATAAAATTGCATAAGGATGATGAATAATAGAAATGTCCGTGTTATAATTTATCAGTTATGAAAGATTTAAGGACTTGAGCGAAAGCGCGTCACAATAAAACGAATTACACCACATCCTTTGAATTCGTATCGCCGATAACGTAAATACAACTAGTTAACAATTCTATCTGACACTAACGACCATTGCTGCTAAATAGACTTAGCAGCTCTTAGAACCGGCTGGGGAGTCCGGCTCGCTGAGAGGAAACGATAGATATATGAAAGTAAAATCTGAATCAACAGTTTTTCTGCTCCTTCGACTGCTTATTATTATTCTACTTGCTTTTTCCATTATTGAAGGCCTCATTCATGCCAGCGATTTTGGAAAAGCGGATTATGTAGACCTCAAAGAGATATCAGCCTATGTTACCCCAAAGGGACAGAAAGAGACCATTTCGGTCTCCAAGTCGGATCTGCCACCCTTGAATCAAGGAGACCGGCTGGACTTCTACATCAAGCTTCCCAAGCAGGCATTGAACCAACTGCAGATGAACAAACTATGCTTCTGGCAGTATCATTCTCTGATTCGAATTTACGGATCGGATGGCAGCCTGATTTACAGCTATGGAGATAGAGAATATAAAAGAGGAGATATGTTGGGAGATGAATATATCTCAGCTACTATTCCCCGTTATTGCTTCGGCTCAATGATTCATATCGAAGTGAAACAAGTTCAGGCCTTTTCCTCCAGTCATATAACAAAATTTCGTCTGATGAATGCAGGGGAGGCTCATCTATATCCTTTGCTTGGAAACCGGCTGAATTTTGCTTTGTATGGATCATTGCTGCTTGTTTCGGTTTTTGCCATTTCAATTTCTCTGGTGCGTATGATAGGAGTGAACCAGGATAGGAAGGGGAGCCTGGTGACAATGAATCTTTCTCTCTTTCTCCTTGCAATGTCTATCTGGCAGCTGTCGAGCCGGAGAATGTTCTATGTAATGATTCAAAATCAAAAAATTTGTGCTCAAACAGAATATTTTGCCATTCTTCTAATGCCGATACCTCTGTTTCTCTTGCTGGCAGAAATCAGTACCGGACAACTGGTAGGGGTTTATCGCCTGCTTGCAGCCTTTTTTGTCGCAGATGCTATGATCAATCTGATCTTGCATTTTAAATTCAACAATCTGATTGTAAATCGCGAGAACTATGAATATTTCTTTCTTGCCATAAGTTGCGTCATTACGATACTAGGGGAGCTGATACTGGGGAGTAAATCAAAGGATATGCAGGTTCAAATTTACAGACAGACAATCTTCTTCTCGATTCTGATTCTGTTTTTTTCACTTTCGGTTATCATGTTTCGAGATCTATTTCCGCGTTCTACATTATTTATTACCTTGCAGAATATCGATTTCGCTTCCATGGCAGCTTATACTTTCCTGGCCGGTATGGCAATGTCACTATTCTTACGTTTTGTTCACTACACTAGTCAGAAAGCCCGGGATGAGCAGACAGAGTTTCTGGCTTATCATGATCTCCTGACAGGAATCTACAACCGGACCTACTGCGAAGAAATGATGGACGATTTTGAACGGGAACAGGATCGTGCTTATGGCTTGATCTTCTTTGACGTCGACCATCTGAAGGAGGCAAATGACCAATTTGGCCATAAAGTCGGTGATCAGTTGATCCGAACGGCCGCGATGAACATTGCGAAGGCCGTACCGGACGAAAGAGGCTTTGCCTGCCGTTGGGGCGGTGATGAATTCCTAATGGTTCTTTCAGATCCGAACGAGATTGAAAAAGCAGAAGAAAATCTGGCAAAAGAAATACAAGAGGTTAACGATAAGATGGTTTTTAACTTCCCCTATTCTATTTCTTACGGTCATGCGATCCACTATTCCAATACCAGCAAAGGCTTTGCAGAACTCCGTGCTCTGGCGGATCGACGGATGTATGAGATGAAGAAAAAGACACATGCACAGAGATTGTAAGGCAGGGAGGGCGAAAATATGCGTTTTGTAATACAGGTTTGTTCAAAAGCTGAAGTGGCAGTTGACCATGAGATCGTGGGAAAAATAGGCCGGGGATTTCTTGTCTTTCTTGGCATCGGTCGGGAAGATACCATCGAAATCGCAGATAAAATGGTGGAAAAGATGCTGAAACTTCGGATCCTGCCGGATGAAAACGGGAAGACCAACCGCTCTCTTTCGGATGTGAATGGCAGCCTTCTTTTGATTTCACAATTTACCCTCTATGCAGACTGCCATCACGGCAATCGGCCCAATTTCCTTCAGGCCAAGGAACCCGGGGAGGCAGAAGAGATTTATGAACATATTATTTCAAAATGCAAAGAGAGAGTACCGATCGTAGAAAAGGGGATCTTCGGAGCAGATATGCAGGTCAGTCTGACCAATGAGGGACCATTCACTCTGATTTTGGATTCGCAGGATGTGGTGAAATGATTGATTATAGTATCATCAAAGAAACCATACCGCCGGATTGGTGGAGGAAATGCAGGTTGCACCGGCATTGAGGACCGAGAGTACATCTTCCTTATCGCTGATCAGTCCGCCGGCAATGACAGGACAATGGGCGAAAGAGACGACCTTTTGAATCACCTTTGGCATCAGGGCAGGCAGCATTTCAATGACATCCGGATGAACGGAACGAATCTGCCGCTCCATACTGGAAAAAGCCATGGAGTCAATGACAAAGAAGCGCATAACAGTGAACATACCGAGTTCCTTTGCCCGCGCAATCAGGTTGGATTTTGTGGAAATAATACCATCTGCTCTTGTATAACGGTGGATAAAATCCACGGCAACTTCCCTGGGATGAAGTCCATTGACAAGATCAATGTGGACCACGGCAAGTTTCCCGGCATCCTTCACCTGATCTACGATAGCCGGGATGGTCAAAAGATCCCCATAGAGAATAAAAATAATCCGGCTGTCTCCTTTGAGACAGCGACGGAGACCGTTATCGTCTTTGATCGCGGCGATGATCGGGGTATCTTCCAGGGCGTTTTTGAAATCTGGCTGCATACTTCTTCCTTTCCTTTTCGCGTGGTGCTACAATAAGGCCCGTGAAACGGCTTGCCGGTGGGAGCCGCGAAGCAACGAAACCATCTGTAATCATTAATGAATAGCAGGCTTTCAACAGGGTCTATTTTTATGAATTATATGCAATCTGAAGAAGAAAAGTCAAAAAAGAACATTTGTATCTCTGAAGACATGAAAAGCTTCGGAGATCTTGCGAAAGAACCTGAAAAGGATCATCCGATCGCTGTTTTTGATTCGGGCGTCGGTGGAATCAGTGTTCTTCGTGAGATGGTAAAGGAGATGCCCTGGGAAGATTTCCTTTTCTATGGCGACTCGAAGAATGCACCTTATGGAACGAAGACCAAGGAAGAAGTACGTGCTCTGACATTCGCTCATGTGGACGAATTTCGAAAAGAGGGGGTAAAGGCAGTTGCCATTGCCTGCAATACTGCTACATCGGCAGCAGTACGCGCTCTTCGTCAGGCTCATCCCGACCTGCCGATCGTCGGCATCGAACCTGCGGTCAAGCCGGCTGTGATGGAAAATCCGGGCGGAAGAGTTCTTGTGATGGCGACGCCGATGACCATTCGGGAAGAAAAGTTTCAGAAACTGATGGGACGTTTCGAAGATCAGGCAGAGATCATCCCCTTGCCTTGCGCCGGGCTGATGGAATTTGTGGAGAAAGGGAAAGCAGGCACGAAGGCGGTGCGGGATTTTCTTCGCCAGCTTCTCTGGGAGTATATGGAACATCCCGTGGATGCGGTCGTTTTGGGCTGTACTCATTATCCTTTCGTACGATCCGATATCGAAAAGGTCCTGGGAGACCGGGTGAAGATTTACGATGGTGCAAGAGGAACGGCCAGGGAGCTGCACCGGAGGATCCGGGCGGCCGGCCTGGAGCGAGAGGATCAGGATCGGGTCGGAAGAGTCGTTTTCCAAAACAGTGCTCCGACAAAGACCAAGATGGCACTTTGCGAGAAGCTTTTACGTCAGGACTAAGACTAAGAAGAATACTGGAGAATAAGCGCAAGAATAAGCGCGAGAATCCGTGAGAAAGGAAAGAGTAATGCCTAAGGATCCGATTATGTTACTGAGTTATGTCAACACGCAGTTGAGAGATCATTATTCCAGCCTGGATGATTTCTGCTCGGCAGAGGGAGTTTCGGTTCAGGAGATCATCGACCGGCTGGCCTCTGTGAATTACAACTATGATCCGAAGACAAATCAGTTTCTCTGACTTTGCCTTTGGTCTGTATTTTTCATAAAAATTTAAGACAATCCGCCTATTTCTTGGACCTCATGCTTATAGACAGGGTAAAATCTATCATCTATAATTCAGGAGGAATTGAAATATTTCTTAAACTATAAATTGTTGACAGATGTCAACCAACTAGAAATAAGGAGATGGAACAAATGAGACAGAAACCAGTTGTTCTTATGGTACTGGACGGTTTTGGCCTTTCAGACGAGCATGAATACAATGCCGTTTATCTGGCAAAGACCCCGGTTATTGATAAACTTGAAAAGGACTACCCTTTCGTTAAAGGTTACGCGTCCGGCCTGGCTGTTGGCCTTCCGGATGGTCAGATGGGAAACTCTGAGGTCGGCCACATGAATATCGGTTCCGGCCGTATCATCTACCAGGATCTGACCAAGATCACCAAGGCGATTGAAGACGGAGACTTCTTCAAGAATGAAGAACTCCTCTATGCAATTCAGAACTGCAAGGAGAAGAATTCAGACCTTCATATCTGGGGCCTGCTTTCCGATGGCGGTGTTCACAGCCACATCAAGCATCTCTATGCACTTCTTGAGCTCTGCAAGCAGCAGAATTTCGACCGTGTTTACGTTCATCCTTTCTTCGACGGACGTGATACGCC
>JAQXPG010000087.1 GCA_029100405.1 Lachnospiraceae bacterium
CTGCTGAAATATTGTGCTGAATTACCATAATTAATTTCTCCTTTGTTTTTGCTTCACCAGAACTTCCCTGTCCTGATTTCTGCTTCCGGCCGGGCCCGGGTCGGAAGCACCGCTTTTTTATTTACATTTACTATATCGAACCCCATTCCTGAAATATAAGGCGTTTTGAAAAAAAATAATTCTATTCTTTCTCTCCCACCATATAGCGGATCAGATGGTGGAGCGCATCGATATAGCGGATCTGGTTGGCATTGTTCTCGTCCATGATCGTGATCCTCACCTCTGCCGTCAGAGCACAGGGCAGATCCTCGATATTTCGAAGATGACCGATGGCTTCCTGCAGTTGCTGCTTCATGTTCTCCAGGCCTTCTTTATTTCCGGTCTGTATCAGCATGGCAAAGTGACTTCCTGTCAGTCTAGCGGTAGTGGACACTCTTCCGCTTAACTCTCGAAGGATCTCTGCGATCTGGCGAAGGAGCTTATCACCGGCCTCGGATCCGTAACGATCCTTAAAACTCTCATGTTCCGGCACCCACAGATAGATAAGGCTGAAAACCTCTCCCTCAGTCCAAAGCGCCTCCAGATAATTTCGGCAGCTATCCACAATTCCAAGGCTATTCTGCAGGCCGGTCACAGGATCCACCATAACCATCTGTCCGGACCTGTCCGCCAGACCGAGGAATTCTTCCAATGGTGCGAATTTCCCCATGAGGCCGATGATCCGGCCATCCTTATAGACCGGCATCTTGCTTGCCAGAATTTTTTCCTGCCGACCGCGGCTGATACAGTTTCCCAGCACATTGTAGAAGCTTTTGCCGTGTCGAAGCACATCAAGTTCATCATTTCGGAAGGGATCCTTCTCCACATGCCAGCCCATGTCCTCATCTGTCTTGCCCCGGATGTCATCCACGGAATCAAAGCCGTAGAAATCCAGGAAACTCTGGCTGGCTCCGAGGAAGCGCCGTTCCTTGTCTTTCCAGAAATACATTTCTTTGCCGAAGAGCACCTGATTCCTCCAAAGCAGAGCATCTGTCATGATGGGCCCGGAAATCCGGTCTGTCTTTCCTTCGGATTGGAACGATTCTCCCTGCGCAATCGTTCCAATAAATTCCGGAAACAGATCAATCGGCAGCGTAACATCCAGATAGCGCATGGAATCGGTTTTTGGAACCGACATCAGGATATGGAGGAGCCACTCATATTCACCGTCTGACTTTCCGCTTCGAAGGAAAGCTGTCAGATTCTGTCCTTTTGCCTTCTGAATCCGTTCTCGTAAGGTCACAGGATTCACAAAGTCCCAGTATTTCTCATGATCCGGCGGATAGACGAATCGCTCGCAGTAGTCCTGAAGCGCCTGGTTTAAGCCGACCGGCGACCAGCCGGTCCCGATCGGCTGGTCACTATCGGCGGATTTCAGGCCCGTGATGGTCGATTCCTCGAGATCGATGACTGCAATATCGTGGCAGAGATAATAGAGGAGCTGGATATAATCCGCCATCTTTTGATTCTGCGTCCGCATATCCAGACTGATATAGCGAAGTTCGAGTGCATAGGCATAGTAATTTCCGTGCCTTGCAATGGTTACGCCGGAAAGCTCCATATAGTGGTTTCCGGACGGATAGGTCGCGATCTGCAGTCCCTCCCGTTTTCGCAGCTGCTCGTCACAGTACTTCCTATGGAAAATGTAGGCCGGACTGGACTTTGCATTGATCTCCTTCAGCCATTCCTTGATCCCGTTGACTCCGTCCCTTCGAAGAACATTCGTATATTCCTGATTGATATAGAGGCAGCGGAGGTTCTCTCCATCGTCTTCTATGATGCAAAGGGGCTGATTGGTCTGGAAATTGACCCGGCCGATCGCGTCATAGTAATTTTTCCAGGAGGTCTTCTCTTCTTCGATATGAAGTTCCCGGATCCTTTCTACGAAACTCTTCTTATCCATAGGCTTTCCGATATAGTAACCCTGGATCTTCTCGCAGCCGATCCGGCGGAGAAAGTCATACTGTTCCTTGGTTTCAACACCTTCTGCCAGGGTCTGGATACCGATCTTCTTCGCCATCTGGACAATGGATGTCACAATGCTCCGGGCTCTGTAATTAGACTGGGCCAGAAAGCTCATATCGATTTTCAGCTCATCAAAATTCAATTCTCTAAGCGATCCAAGGGAAGAATATGCCGTGCCGAAATCATCCATCCAAACCTGAAAACCCAGATTATGAAAGTCATTGATATAGCTTCGGATCCTTTCCTGATGACGGACAAAAGCACTTTCCGTGATCTCGATATTAATATTTTCCCTGGGAACACTGTATTTCTGTGCCAGTCCTTCCAGCTTCTGAATGAGATCCGGCTGGCGGAAATCTTTCCGGGAGAGATTGATGGAAACCGGGACGGATATCATACCCCTGTCACTTCTCTGCTTGTAATCTTTGCAGACCTGTTCTGCGATATAGATGTCAAAATCCGTGGTCAGGCCGTGCTCCTCCAGGACCGGGATAAACTGTCCCGGGGAGATCATGCCATAGACCGGATCGATCCAGCGAGCCAGGGCTTCGGCTCCACAGAGCTTTCCGGTCAGGGTTCGGACAACCGGCTGATAATAGACCTGGATCCAGCCCTCCTTCATGGCTTTTCGAAAGTTCTGCAGGACATATTTCCGGATATTATTGTCTTCGAGCATGCTCAAATCAAAGTGGGCGGCTTCCGAATGAATGGAGTCCGACAGTGTCCCGACCGCCATTCGGGCCCGGTCGCAAGCATCGGAAATGTCATTGATCTCGAACTCTTTCCCGGATTCGGGCTTCGATTCTGCCGCCTGGGTCTCTTGATTGGAAGTCTTCTGGGTTGATTCTTTCCTGTCGTCTGCAAAGCAATAGATTCCGACTTTGACCGGTAGAGAATTGCCTTCATTCAATTGACCGGTTTCCTGAAAGAGACGCTGGATCTCATCATCCATCCTTTCCTCATCCGTCAGGGTGGTAAACCGCTCGCCGCTGCTGCGGGCAGACGTCTCTACGCCGAAGATCTTCCGGATCAAAGAGCCGAATCCCCGCAGGAGTTCATTTCCTCTCTTAAAGCCATTCATGGTGTTGTACTCACGAAGGCCGCTAAGCTCGATCCAGAGGAGGGCAGCTTTCTTTCCGGTCTTTTGCATTTCTTCCACCTGCTCCGGCGCAACTTCAAAGAAGTGGCTGAGATTGGGAAGACCAGTCAGATCATCATATTGGTTTCTATGGAAGCCGTTATCACGATCGATTCTGCCCCACATACGCTGCTTGAGATCCAGGGCCTGGTCTGGATTTTGAAAAGCCGAAGAGTGGAGATTCTCTGACAAAGCCGTCGTTTCATCCATATAAAACACGGTAAAAATGCGCTTGCCCTCACAGTCGATCTGGCTTCCGACCGCGTGGATGGTATGCCACTCGGTCTGACATGGCCGACGGTTACGGTAGTAGACATTGTATGGGGCCCCCTGGCGGATAAATGCACTGGACTGGTCGAATACCCGGGCTGCATCCTCCTGATTGATATCCTGCCTCAGGTCCTCTTCGATATGCCGGGCGGCTTCTTCCCTGGAACTGTAATGGAAAACTTGTAAGAAGGTCTGGTTAAAGTATTCCGCCTTCAACCTGTCATTCTGGCAGGAGAAGACAGAGACTGCCATCGGGACAGCCTCGAAATATTGCAGGGCCGAAGCGGACAGACAGTCGCCGGTAGCATCGATCGTTTTCGGGCTCTCAGTCTTTTGACCATTCCATTCCCCTGCCGATTTGATCTGGGTCGCTTGTTTCTTGTCTTCCTGATTGATCACAGTCAGTCCCCCCTTTTTGAGGAATTTTCCCTTCTCTTGTTTCCAGTCACAGGTCTTCCATCCTTAGTATCTTGTTTGTTATTTGTTGTTGTGATGATGTCTGGATGAAAGTCCTTGCCCCATGCCGTTCTAATCTCTTACCGAATAACCTGCCGAACCGCTTTGGTCTTACTTTCTCAGATCTGATCTAGTGCCTGCGAAATGTCTTCGATCAGATCGTCCCCATCTTCCAGCCCGCAGGAAACACGGATCAGGCCTGCCGGTATGCCGGCTTCCCGCAGCTGATCCTCGGTCAGCTGCCGATGGGTGGATGTTGCCGGATTCAAACAGCAGCTTCTGGCATCTGCCACATGGGTCTCAATGGCGATGAGTTTCAAACTCCTCATGAATTTCGATGCAGCTTCCCGGCCACCGGCCAGCTCGAAGGAAACGACGCCGCAGGAGCCATTGGGGAGATATTTCTCCGCCAATTTATGATAAGGATCGTCCGGAAGGCCGCAGTAGTTCACATGCAGGACCTTGGGATGCTGATTCAAAAATTCCGCCACCTTCTGGCCGTTCTCTGAGTGACGAGCCACACGAACATGAAGGCTTTCCAGGCCGAGATTCAGATAGAAGGCATTCTGTGGCGACTGGATGGAGCCGAAATCCCGCATGAGCTGGGAAGTGCACTTGGTAATAAAGGCACCTTCCTTGCCGAATTTTTCCGCATAGACGATGCCATGATAGGATTCATCCGGTGTGCAGAGTCCGGGGAACTTATCGGCATGGGCCATCCAGTCGAACTTGCCGGAGTCTACAATGGCTCCACCAACTGCTGTGCCATGTCCATCCATGTATTTGGTCGTGGAGTGTGTAACGATATCAGCGCCCCACTCAAAAGGCCTGCAGTTGATCGGTGTTGCAAAGGTATTATCTACGATCAAGGGGACACCGTGGGCATGGGCTGCTTTGGCGAATTTCTCGATATCCAGGACGGTCAGCGCCGGATTGGCAATCGTCTCACCAAAGACGCACTTGGTATTATCACGGAAGGCTGCGTTGAGTTCTTCTTCGCTGCAATCCGGCTCTACGAAAGTGACATCGACCCCCATCTTCTTCATGGTGACAGCGATCAGATTGAAGGTTCCGCCATAGATACTGGCGGAAGCCACAATATGATCATGATTCGTTGCAATATTAAAAAGAGCGAAGAAATTGGCTGCCTGACCGGAACTTGTCAGCATGGCTGCACTGCCGCCTTCCAGTTCTGCAATCTTCGCTGCGACATAGTCATTGGTCGGATTCTGAAGTCTGGTATAGAAATAGCCGTTGGCCTCCAGATCAAAGAGTTTTCCCATATCCTCGCTGGTGTCGTATTTAAAAGTTGTGGACTGAATAATGGGGATCTCTCTGGGTTCCCCATTGCCGGGATGATAGCCCCCCTGTACGCAAGTGGTATCAAGTCTTCTCTTTTCCATCTTCTTTTTTCCTTTCTTTTTCCTTTTCCTTTTCCTATTTTCTTACTTATTTCTTTCCTTTTTTCTTACTATATCATGAATTGAAGCTCTTATGCTTAATCGTTTGGTCTGTTCCCTTCCATTTCAATGAAACTACCCCAGGATCTCCCCGACTCTCTTCTTTAGTTCAGGCACGACTTCGGCTTCAAACCAGGGATTTTTCGCCTGCCAGCGGAAATTCAGAGGACTCGGATGCACGATCGGGAAAAATTCCGGCAGATATTCCCGGAAGGCAAAAACCGTCTCCGTCAGGTTCCTTTTCCTGCCCTTCAGATAGTGATCCATCGAATATTTACCGATCAGGATCGTCATCCGGATGTTCGGCATCAAAGGCAGCATTTTCGGATGATACTCCTCTGCGATGAATTTTCTCGGCGGCAGATCGCCGGTCTTGCCCTTGCCCGGATAATAGAAATCCATAGGCACGATCGCAATTTTCTCTGAGTAAAATGTAGACCGGTCGATACCCATCCACTGCATCAATTTCTCGCCCGACTTATCGTTAAAAGGGATCCCAGTCTCTTCTACTTTCCGACCGGGCGCCTGGCCGATGATCAGGATCCTCGCCTGATCCGAGGCCTGGAATATGGGTGGAATCCCGGCTTCGGTATAAGTTTGATTCCGTGGATCCGCCTTCAGTTCTTCTATGATTTCTTCGAATGGTGACAAAGCAAGTTTCCTCCGATGGTTTTGCTCCGGTTCCTATACATTTTTCCTACATATTATATAACAAATCTGTGTAAATCGACTATAATATGTTTCATCAAAGGTGGGCAGGACCTGCCCATTGCATGGCCCAAATTTTAAAAAGAACGGGAGATTGAAATGAAAAAGGAGAAATCTATGATGTGGCTTGTTTTTGCACTTGGTTCCGCAATTTTCGCAGCTTTGACCTCGATCCTTGCCAAGGTTGGTATTGATGGCGTCAACTCCAACCTCGCGACCGCCATCCGAACCTGCGTGGTCGTCCTTCTGGCCTGGGGAATGGTTTTTCTGACACATGCCCAGGGCGGTATCACGAATATCGGCACAAAAAGCTGGATCTTTTTGATTCTTTCCGGGCTGGCAACCGGTGCATCCTGGCTCTGTTACTACCGTGCCCTGCAGATTGGAGAAGTTTCAAAGGTCGTTCCCATCGATAAGATGAGTACCGTCATCACCTTGATTCTGGCCTTTCTTTTTCTCCATGAATCCTTCACCATAAAATCGGTCATCGGCATGCTGCTTCTTACGGCAGGAACACTGGTTATGATCCTGTAAAGGGATTTTTCAGGTTCTCTAGAGGTTTCGCTATCTCTACAGGTTCCTTTATCTCTACAGGTTCCTCTATTTTTGACATCCTCCCACGACTGAAGTCGTGGGATTCCTTAAGATAAAGTCAACATCACTTATCCTTATAGAATAAGATATAGATGACCGTTTTTAGGTTTTACCGTCTATGCGGATTTCGATACAGAGTATCTAATCTCCAAGCCGGAAGGCTGATGTCTGAA
>JAQXPG010000088.1 GCA_029100405.1 Lachnospiraceae bacterium
ATCTACGAAGGTACTTCCGAAGTAATGCGGATGGTTATCTCCGGCAAGCTGTTGAAATAAGTAGGAGGAATTTACCGTGAAGATTATTGTTTGTATCAAACAGGTTCCTGATACAGCCGGCGGTGTTAAATTTAAACCGGACGGAACACTGGATCGTGGCGCTATGCTTGCCATCATGAATCCGGATGATAAGGCAGGTCTGGAAGCTGCTTTAAGAATCAAAGATGAGACCGGTGCAGAAGTTACCGTTATGACCATGGGTCTTCCCAAGGCAGATGCCGTTCTTCGTGAAGCACTGGCCATGGGCGCTGATAAGGCGATCCTTATGACTGACCGTAAGCTCGGTGGCGCTGATACCTGGGCAACTTCTTCTACCATTGCAGCAGGTATCCGTAACTTCGGTGATTATGATCTGATCATTACCGGACGTCAGGCAATCGATGGTGATACCGCACAGGTTGGTCCTCAGATCGCTGAGCATCTTGGAATTCCTGTGATCTCCTATGCACAGAAGATCAAGGTCAATGAGGCTGAGCATACCGTAGAGGTTGAGCGTCAGTATGATGATCGTTATCATGTTCTGAAAGCTAAGATGCCTTGCCTGATTACTGCACTTTCCGAACTCAATACTCCTCGTTACATGACTCCTAAGGGAATCTGGGATGCATGTGATGCAGAGATCACTGTCTGGGGACGTGATGATCTTAAGACTCTGAAGGATGAAGATATGGGTCTTGCCGGTTCTCCGACCAAGATCGCAAAGGCATCCGATAAGGTTCGTAAGGGTGCCGGAACCGTATATAAGGATCTGGATCCGGATCAGGGCGCAAAGACCATCTGCGACGCACTTGTTGAGCAGCATTATATTTAATGAAGGCGGTGAATGAGATGAATTTAGAAGAATATAAGGGTGTATTTATCTTTGCACAGCAGGTAGATAACCATATCGATAACATCGCTTTCGAGTTACTTGGTAAGGCAAAAGACCTGGCAAAAGATTTGGATGAAAAAGTAACAGCAGTTCTGATCGGCTCCGGCATGACCGATGCCATGGTTGATCAGCTGGCAGAGTATGGTGCTGACCGTGTCATCGTAGCTGATGATCCGGAATTGAAGGAATATCGTACCGAGCCTTATGCTGAGGCACTTGCCGGTATCATCAATGACTTCAAGCCGGAAATCGTTCTGGTTGGCGCAACAGCAATCGGACGTGACCTCGGACCTACCGTATCCGCAAGAGTTGCAACCGGTCTGACTGCAGACTGCACCAAGCTTGAGATTGGTGACTTCCCTCTGGAAGCAAAGGAAGGTCAGGAGCAGAAACATAAGCAGCTCCTTATGACTCGTCCTGCATTCGGTGGAAACACCATCGCTACCATTGCCTGCCCGGACAATCGTCCTCAGATGTCTACCGTACGTCCCGGCGTTATGCAGAAGATCACACCGGTCAAGGGCGCAAAAGCAGAGCGTGTTGACTGGAAGCATGACTTCAAGCCGAACGACCGCTATGTAGAGATCGAAAAGGTTGTTAAGAAGGTTACTGAGACCGTTGATATCCAGAAGGCTAAGATCCTGGTATCCGGTGGACGTGGAGTAGGTTCTGCTGAGAATTTCAAGATCTTACGTGATCTTGCAGATGTTCTTGGCGGCGAAGTTTCCTGCTCTCGTGCCGTTGTAGATAATGGCTGGATGCCGAAAGACCTTCAGGTTGGCCAGACCGGTAAGACCGTACGTCCGAAGATCTACTTCGCAATCGGTATTTCCGGTGCGATCCAGCATGTCGCAGGTATGGAAGAATCCGACCTCATCATTGCAATCAACAAGGATGAATCTGCACCGATCATGGATGTTGCAGATATCGGAATTGTCGGCGATCTGAATAAGATTGTTCCGAAACTGACTGCAGATATCAAGGCTGAGCTGGCTAAGAAGGCAGAAGTCTAAGGAAGGCTTCTAAAAGAAAGCTATTTATATGAAGACAGGGGCGTGTCTTACACGCCCCTGTTTTTTGCGCTTTCGGCTTTTTGCCCTTTCGACTTTTTTGGCCTTTCAGCTTTTTTGTTCGCTTTCGGCTTTTTGCCCTTTCGGTTTTTTGGGGCCTTTTGTTTTTTGCCTTTTCGGCTTACTATTTTGGTTCGGACACGGATTTGATTCGAATCACGAATTGAATCCCACATGATTCGGGCCTCGGTGCTATGCCAAATATCATAATAGTGATTCATTTTCAAAAATCGGATAGTTTTGATCCTGGCTCAGGTGACAAATATCGTAGTAGTGATTCATTTTCAAAATTCGGATCGTTTTGATCCTGGATCAGGGGCTAAATATCGTAATACAGATCAATTTTCTAAAACACGATAGGGAAAACCTTGTTCTACTATCGTAAAATCAAAAGCCTTCTTGTATTACGATAATTGTGGCCTTTGAAAGCTACTTTCTGGGTTCGGACTATCCTAAATTTAACATTCTCCCTGTGGTACGATAATTGTGGCCTTTGAAAGCTACTTTCCGGGTTTAGACTATCCTAAATTTATCATTCCACCTGTATTACGATAAGCGGTTTATATTTGCTGGCCTCAGTTCAGAACTACCTGATGAATCCGAGAGATGAACTGGGCTCGGGCCTGATTTTACTTGATCCAAGTCATACTTTGGTGAGGTTCCGGAAATCAAGTGCCCCGCCAGTCCTGCCCCGCCAGTCCTGCCCCGCAAGTCCAGCCCCACAAGTCCTGTCCACACCTGCCCCATACATGCCTTACACCTACCCACACATGCCTCACACCAGCCCCGCCAGTCCAGCCCCACACATCCCCACACCTGCCCCCACAATCCCAGATCTCACTCGACTATGTATGTCAAGCACGTGTAAATATGCAAAAATATACAAATAATATACGACCATTGAGAGATAGAAACAGGAATAACATGGAGTAATAACAAGACCGATCTCCCAGAGAAATCAATGAATCATTATACTGGATATTACCAATTGTAACAGATAAATAATGCCATAAATACAGCATCTTGGCACATATTCTGGATTGTGGTATTACCAGAATAGAATGAAGCATAGAAAGAAGAAACTGAAAAGCGGAATCTGTTAGCTTACCCCTTGCTTACCCTCCAAAAATGTATACAATTATGCATACATGTATATTGTTCGTGAAAAATATAACGAGTAAAATCGATTTCGTTGAAAGCACTCATTATATTTAAAGGAGGAGAATTATGTTGTTTCAGCTTTATGGCGAGACAGGCATGACCCAGATCCTGGGATGGGTTCTGGTTTTTGCCGGTCTGATCCTCATGAATGAGATCGGTCGCCGTACCAAATTTGGCGGAATCCTTGTTTTCGGAATTATTCCCGCCATTCTTACCGTTTACTTTATTGCAGTTCATATCGGAGCA
The DNA here is from genome assembly GCA_029100405.1 of Lachnospiraceae bacterium. Classification (GTDB taxonomy): domain Bacteria; phylum Bacillota; class Clostridia; order Lachnospirales; family Lachnospiraceae; genus Lachnocurva. The sequence continues at coordinate 3,409 of JAQXPG010000088.1, forward strand.
TCTGTCGGTGCTTCCTGGGCATTAAATTCCCAGACCTATATGTACATGAACGGTTGGTTCCACTATGCTAAGCTTTATGCTGCAGATATCGGATGCGTAGGTTTTCTTATGCTTAAGTATCAGTGGGGCATCGGTAAGAAAGAATGGTTCAAACCCTGGCCTTTCGTAATCGTTGGGATCAATATTCTGATCGCAGTTGGCTCTGACCTTGAGTCTGCTTTCCGTGGTTTCGCTGCAGGCGGCATGGCAGGCGGCTGGTGGGCATCCAACGAAGGTGTCTTCCTCTATGGCGGCTGGTGGAATATTGTCAATGCGATCGCCGGTCTGATCAACATTTTCTGTATGACCGGCTGGTGGGGCATCTATTCTTCCAAGAAGAATAAAGATATGCTTTGGCCGGATATGACCGTTTGGTTCATTGTTGCTTATGATGTATGGAACTTCGAGTACACCTACTGCAATCTGCCGACTCACACATGGTATTGCGGAGTTGCTTTGCTTCTGGCTCCGACCTTTGCAAATGCACTTTGGAACAAGGGCGGCTGGATCCAGAACCGCGCCAATACCCTGGCTGTATGGTGCATGTTTGCTCAGGTAGTGCCTCTCTTCCAGCTTTCCAAGAGATTCTCCGTCCTTCCGGTACTCTACAAGGGTGCTAATGGGAAGTCCGCCCTGGATCTCTACACCAAGGCAATTGAGGTTTACCGGAACCATGGGGATGCTGCAAAGGCAATTGCTGACCTTGGAATCAAGGCCAATCCAACCATGCAGGGCGTCTGGGCTCTGGCCGCTCTGGCTGCCAATGTCATCTGCATCTCTGTGATCATCAAGCGTTCCGTTGAGCAGAAGAAGAATCCGTATAAGAATGAGATCTTCGCCGGCACACGTGACTTCGAGCAGGCAATGGCAAGAAGAGCTTGATATTGTGAAATATAGACCGGATCGCTTCGTTGAAATGGTCTTATCAAGAGAGCCCTTGTTTTGAAAATCGAAACAGGGGCTCCTATTTCAGCTGGCTTCGTTGAAATGGTCTTATAAGGAGAGCCCTTGTTTTTGAAAATCGAAACAGGGGCTCTTTTTTCTGTTGGATTTGTGTTATAATTTTCGCAATGTCCGGGTTTCATGTGGCCGGACAGGTCGCACTATATTCAGAAGGCATTTAATATAAAGAAATGCCTTTGACTGAAACAGTAGCAGGAGGAAATGATGAGTTACACAAAAATTCAGAAACTTGTAGGTACAGCATTATTGACGGCACTTGTGATCGTGATCCAGTTGTTCGGTTCCGGACTTCGTGTCGGACCGGTCGCAATTTCTTTGGTCCTGGTTCCCATCGTAGTGGGTGCTGTGACCTATGGTCCGGCTGTCGGTGCTTTTCTTGGCGGTGTATTCGGCTTCGTTGTCATTGGGATGATTCTTGGCGGTCTGGATCCGGCATCCATGTTAATGATGCAGTTCAATGCGCCGGCAACGGTGATTACATGTCTGGTCAAGGGTATTTTGGCAGGTTTCATTCCGGGACTGATTTATAAGGCGGTTCGAAAGAAAAATGCAAAGCTAGCAACGATTCTGGCAGCAGCTCTTGCACCTATTATGAATACCGGTTTTTATGCTCTGATGGTAACCTTCGTATTTACCGGTCTGATGGAGAAAAGCTATAAGATTCATGGGACAGGAGCAGTCTTCCTTACCCTTATGGCTATGATTATAACAAACTTTATCACCGAACTTATCACAACGGTCGTTATTTCTCCCATTATTCTATTCGCTCTGAAAAAGGCCAATGGGGCAAGACTGAATAAGTGATGATCGTATCAGAAATCTAAAGTAGGAGTAAGAAATATGATTCTTGCCATTGATGTAGGGAATACCCATATTACTTTCGGCTGTTTGGATGAAAGCAATCATGCGAAACCGGTCCTTCGGATTCCAACGGATCTGAAAGAGACGGAATATGGTTATGCGGTTAAAATGAAAGAGATCCTGGATCTGTCCGGAGTCGACGAAAATAAATTTGACGGTGCCATTATTTCTTCTGTCGTTCCGCCGGTGACTGAGATGATGAAGCAGTCGGTCAGGCTGATCACAGGACTGGAACCCCTGGTAGTGGGACCGGGACTGAAGTCCGGTATTAAAATTGAGCTGGATGATCCGGGGACTCTGGCTGCAGATCTGATCGCAACGGCTGTTGCAGCGAAGTCGGAATATCCCCTGCCTTGTGTTATAATTGACATGGGAACGGCAACTACCATTACAGTGGTCAATAAAGAAGGCTCCTATATCGGAGGCGCCATTCTTCCGGGTATTGGAACATCACTGAACGCCTTGACCAAGGGCACCAGTCTGCTTCCGTCGATTGAGATCCAGCCGCCGAAAAAGGCCATCGGAAAAGAAACGGCGGATGCGATGAAGTCCGGTTTGATCTATGGAAATGCCGGATCCATCGATGGGATCCTGGACCAGTTTGAAAAGGAGATCGGGAAGCCGGCAAGTATTGTTTCGACCGGTGGACTGGGCCGTGTGGTTTGCCCTTACTGTCGGCATGAAATCATCTTTGATTCGAAACTTTTATTGAAGGGTCTGGGAATTATCTGGAAGAAAAACAGTAAGATTCAAAAAAGGATCTCAGAATAATTGAGAGCCAAGAGGAGGTGGCAGAATGCCAGAAGAAAAACATCATTTAACGCCGGAGGAGCGTGCAGCCAGAGTGAAGAGAACGGCACCGGCACCGGCGAAACAAGAAGAACGTAAACCGGACCTGTCCGGGAATGGCCCTATGTTTGCCGAGCAGGCAAATCCTCATTCCAATGTGAAGCATGTGATTGGTATCGTCAGCGGTAAGGGTGGTGTCGGAAAATCCTTTGTAACCGCTTCTCTTGCCAATAAGCTGGGTCGGGAAGGCTATAAGACCGCTATTATGGATGCAGACATCACCGGACCATCCATTCCGAAGATGTTCGGCGTCAAAGGACCTTTACTTGGCAGCGAGGACGGCGCTTATCCGGTGGAAGCAGAGGATGGAACCAAGATCGTTTCCATGAATCTGATCCTCGAAAATGACGAGCAGCCGGTTGTCTGGAGAGGACCTGTCATTGCAGGTACGGTCAAGCAGTTCTGGACCGATATCATGTGGGGCAATGTCGACTATATGTTTGTGGATATGCCTCCCGGAACCGGAGATGTTCCCCTGACCGTTTTCCAGTCCCTTCCGGTGGATGGTATTATCATTGTGACAAGTCCCCAGGATCTGGTTTCCATGATCGTTAAAAAGGCCATCAACATGGCTGAAATGATGAAGATCCCGGTGCTCGGTCTTGTAGAGAATTATAGCTACATCCAGTGCCCGGATTGCGGCAAGAAGATCCAGCTCTTCGGTAAGAGTCATATCGAAGAAGTTGCAAAGGAATTCGGATTGCCGGTTCTTGGTCAGATCCCTCTGGATCCGAAGAATGCAGAACTGGCGGACGCCGGTAAGATCTACGAGAATGATAACACCTATCTGGATCAGGCCGTACGTACTCTGGAAGCCCTGCAGTAGGTGGAACATACGAAAATAAGTCTTTAGAAAAAACGCTTCGTGCAAAAATTTCTTTGCACGAAGCGCTTTTTTTAGTCCATTTTCACGAGGCTTTTTTAGTCCATTTTCACGAGGCGTTTTTTAGTCCATTTTTTACGGTTCCGGATAATCTGCACCGAAGGTCTCTACGGTTACAGATTTCATGACCTGGGGCTCCATAGGCTTATCGGACCAATCGGTCTGAACCTCTGCGATACGGTTTACCACATCCATCCCCTCGGTGATCTTACCGAAGGCAGCATATTCGCCGTCGAGATGAGGCGCATCCTTATGCATGATGAAAAACTGTGAGCCTGCAGAGTCCGGCATCATGGTTCTTGCCATGGAAAGAACGCCTGCCGTATGCTTCAGATCATTCTGAAATCCATTGGAAGTGAACTCGCCTCGGATCGAATATCCGGGGCCGCCCATACCGGTCCCTTCCGGATCACCGCCCTGCAGCATAAAGCCTTTGATCACACGATGGAAACCGGTGCCATCATAGAAGCCTTTTCTTACCAGAGAAATGAAGTTATTTACCGTATTCGGAGCAATTTCCGGATAGAGCTCCGCCTTCATTACATCACCATTTTCCATCGTAATTGTCACAATTGGATTCTGTGCCATTTTCATTCCCTCTTTCTATAGAAATATAGACCATTTCTTCTATGCTTCTATGATAACGAAAATGATCCATTTTTGTATAGGATTTCCAAAGATTTCATTTTCTTTTAATATCTGCTTTATCATTTTGAAATTGCCTTTCTTTTTTCGGGCAAATTTTATTTTGCCTTAATGGTTGTTTCCATGGGAAGCGGATAGAATGATCCTTGTCGACGTCGAAAGAAGAAAACGGGGTTCATTGGAAAGGGGTTATATTATGCAGGAAATCATTAAAGAGTATGGACCGGCACTGATCACAATTGTTGCCATTATTGCTTTGATCATCATTGTGAAGGCGCTGGTAGGAAATGGGACAGACGGGGTCATCGGCCAGGCTTTCAAGGGCATGATCGATTCGATGGCAAATAAGGCAAAGTCTGCGAATGGAGTGGTTCTGCCCGGAGCAGGCCTGGGAAAATGTATACCAGGCCTTTCGTTCTGACAAAACGGGGTGAATCGGTATGGGCAGTGAAAACATTAGGATCCGCCCAGAGGAACAGGAGGCCTATTTTGGCCTCCTCTATCCCTTTATTCAGGATCAGGAGATCACGGATATTGACTACAATGGAAGTGCTGTCTGGCTGACGGACTGCAGCAATATTCGAAGGATGAGCCAGGTAGAGCTGAATGCGGACTTTGTGGATCAGTTTACCAAAAGAATCTCCAATGCCGTCAGTAAGCCTTTTCATAAGATGTCACCGGTTCTCGAAGCAGAGACAGATACTTTACGGATCACGATTGTCCATGAGAGCGTATGTGGGAAGAGGTGTTTTTGTATTCGAAAATCCCTCCCTTCCGTGCGTCTGACAGAAAAAAGCGCTGTAGCCACGGGATATGTGACAAAACGCATGCTGAATTTCCTGCGGAATTGTGTGAGGGCCAGAATGAACCTGGTCTTTGCCGGAAATCCGGGTGTCGGAAAGACGGAGTGCGCGAAATTTTTCTCCCGTTATATACCGGCCCGGGACCGGGTGATCACGATCGAGGATAATCCGGAGTGGCATTATGGAAAGGTCAATCCCAATAAGGATTGCATCGAGATGAAAATCAATCCATCCATGGACTACACACAAGCCATCAAAACCTGTTTGAGACTGAATCCCACCTGGATGTTTCTGTCAGAGGCCAGATCTGTGGAAGTGCGTTATCTCCTGGAGGGTCTTTCGACCGGTGTTCGCGGTATGACGACCCTTCATACGGATGATGTCAGGAATATACCGGACCGTATTGTAAATATGGCCGGGGCAGGCAGCGAATCAGAGCGGATACGGAATGATGCTTACAGTTTTCTGGATGTCGGCATTCTCTTGAAGAGAAAGGAAGTCAAGGATGAAAGCGGCTTTGTATCCGTACGGAGAATGATAGATCAGGTCTGCTTTTTCTTAAGAGAAGATGGGAAAAACTCCATTCTTATGGTAGAGGACAAGGGAGAGGAACTTTCTTTTCAGCTGACAGAGGCATTAAAACAGCGTTTCCTTGAAAGCGGGGTCGAAGATCTCTTTTCTGAAGATGGAAAGAAAAAAGGTCCATATCGATATGAGGAGGAGATCCTCGAGAAAACTTTAAAAGAAGCAGAGACCGTACGGAAAGAAGATGTCAGAAGTGAGCTGGAAGAGGCCGGGAAAAAAGACGGATCAGAAAGAGACAGCTCAGAAAGAGACAGATCAGAAAGAGACGGATCAGTAAGAGACGGATCAGAAAGAGACGGATTAGAAAGGGACAGATCAGAAAGCGGCGGATCAGAAAGAGACGGATCAGAAAGAGACGGATCAGAAAGAGACGAATCAGAAAGAGACAGATCAGAAAAAGACAGAGCAGCGAAAGAAAAGGAGATTCGGACCTATCTTGCAGAAATATCAAAAGAATTAGGACTTGCAGCGGAAGGAGGGACCTGCCATGGCAGAAGAAGTTATCAGAAGTCAGGAAATAGCGCCGATGCCATCTCATGAAGAACTGGAGAAGTATGGCTATGTCTTTTCTGTCAAAAAAACGCTGGGTTTATATTTCATCATTACGATCCTCATGCTTCTTCTCGGACGTGTGTTTTCTCTGAATCTGGTCTCACAAATCATTGTTCTGGCAGTTACTTTTCTGATGCTGCCATTTTTTATCCGGAACACTTTGAGAAATCAGTACAATCAGAAGCGCTTTTCGGATCTCAATACCTATATGGAGCAGTTCCTCTATTCCTTCCAGAAAAACGGTAAGGTACTGACCACGCTCGAAGAGGTCAGAGATCTCTTCGAGGACGGCCTGATGAAGGATCTTCTGGATGAGGCGGTTTCTTATATTACAGAGACCTTCGATGAAGGAAATGTGGAAAAGAAGGCTTTGCGGCTTCTGGAAAGGGAATATCCGAATGACAGCCTTCGGAATATTCATAAGTTCGCCCTGGATGTCGAGAAGAATGGGGGTAATTTTACTACTTCGATTCAATTACTCTTATCTTCCCGGCAAATGTGGGCCGACCGGAACTATTCCCTCTTAAAGGAAAAAAGGCATGCAAGAAGTAAGGTCATCATGTCGATCCTGACGAGCCTGGTTTTATGCGCTATGGTTCATTTCTTGGAAATAAAGCTTGATCTGGATGTGAGTAAGCAGCCGATTCTCCAGGGCATAACAGCGGGCGTGCTTTGTCTGGATCTTCTGATTTTCTATCTGGCGGATCGAAAATTTTCTCAGGATGATGCCATTACGGATAGAGTCAGGACACGGGATATCCTGGAGTCAAAAAACTATCTCCATCGCTGCAATCCAAAGAATCCGATTTCCAGACTGGGAGCAAAGGCTGCGAAAAAACGAGTGACCAGACAAATCGAAAAGGATTTTCCCAGTTGGCTGATGCAAGTTTCCCTGCTCTTACAGACAGAGAATGTTCAAGTTGCTATTTTAACAAGCTTTCCGGATGTTCCGGCGGTTCTGAAGAGTGATTTGGATCAGTTGATCCGTGATCTGGAACAAGATCCGGTATCGATACATCCATATTTAAATTTTCTGAAAGATTATACCCTTCCTGAGGTCCGCTCCGCCATGAAAATGCTCTATTCCCTGTCAGAGGGAAAAGGCGGGGAAGCAGCCGGTCAAATCCGGGAGCTGATCCAGAGGAATCAGGTTTTGCAGGATCGTTCTGCTAAATTGGGTAATGAAGATGTCATGGCCGGTATGTTCTTACTTTTTCTCTCGCCTCAGTTAACGGGCGGCCTTTTGATGTTAGCGGATATGATCCTGATGTTTTCAGCATATCTTCTGAAAATGGGCAATCTTTAAGACAGGGGGATTTATGGACAATTTGATCAAAGGATTTCTGGGTGTTTTCTTCCTTCTTCTGATTTTTTTCCTGGGTCTTAGCCTGGTGCATGCCGGTATGAATGCCAGAGATGCAGACACCTTTTTAAGCGCCAGTGCGAAAAAGATCTCGAACAGTAATTATGCACCGACTGTGATAGAAACCTGTAAGGAAGAGGCCAGGCAGAAGGGCTATCGGCTGAGCATGGAAACGGTACAGCCGAAAGACCGGGATCGCCCGGTCTATGGGAAGCTGAAGCTTCGCTATGACTTCACTGTGCCGATCCTGTCCTTTCGGGAAGAACGGGTGATCGAAGAGGACCTGGGCTAGGGAAACATTGAAAAAAGAGGGGGAGATCAGATGAAAGAAATTTTAGAAGAGTATGGCCTGGCACTGGTATTCCTGCTTCTCGGAGGGGGCCTTTTCGCAGGCTGGATCGTTTTGATCCGGGAGATCTCGATATGAAGAGTCTTTTACAATCCTATGGAGGAATGATCATTGGAGCGGCAGGGGCTGCAGCAATCATCGGACTGATTTTCTTGGCAAAGCCGGAATTGGCTCATTTTCTGGAAAATTGGTGCAGTCGTTTTCTATAGGGCAGGAAGAGATAAGGACAATAGCGTAAGGCGACAGGAAGGGAGGGGAGATATGCGAACGATTTTAGAACATTATGGGACTGCAATTCTTGCAGTCCTTTCTGCTTTGGCAATCCTTATATGGATTGGAGCGATCGTCAATAGAAAGGGAACCCTTCATCCCCTTTTTAAGGAGGGATTGGCGGGCGATTATATCGACAACTCGAGCGAATCAGATGAGGATCTGTCTTTAACGGCGATGCAGGAAACATCCGGGAAAAGCCTTCCGGATATCCATGTGCAGGGAGATCTTGTGATCGATCATCCATATGAGAGTGGTGAAGTCATAAGGACCACAAGAGGATATCCACCGTCATTTGGGGTTCGCTTTCTTAAAATCTGGAATTTTCAAGGCGTGGATCTGAGTAAACAATGCATTCAATCAGATGGACGGATCCTTTTCTCAGCAGCAGGTGTTTATCGGGCCCGAGTTTTTCTGAGTGAGAAAGACGGTAGATCTGGTGCCGTGGAGGTTTATTTAGGAGTTACGGCATGAAAAATATTATGATTGGACTTGGGATGGCCTTTCTTACCGGTCTTATTCTATTGGCCCTTTTGATTCTTACCTCCCGTCAGCAAAGGGAGAAGGAATTGGAGCATGCACTGACATTTTCTGTCTGTGAGAGTCTGCGATCCGTTGAAAGGTCGGGGACAGCGGTTTCTTCAGAGAGCATGGAAAGAGAAGTGAAGGAACGTTTGAAGAAACGACTGAAAGAAGAGGAGAGAGAAGAGAAGGATCAAAGCTTTTCCTTGAAGGTGAAAGTCCTGGAGGCAGATTCCGACAAGGGCATTTTGTCCTGCCGTGCAGAGGAAAGCTATCGCCATATGAATGGGCAAAGAGGCAAGGTCACGGCAGAGGCAACGGCAATTTTAGAAGCGGATGCCAAGGATAGTTTTTATCAGGTCGATTTTTATTTGCCGGGTCAAAAAGCGGCATTTCGGAGCTATCTCTTACAAGAAGATTCGAAACTGATCCGGCCGAAGGATCCGAGTATGGAAGGGAAAGTTTTTGAGGGATGGTATGATGCCAGCGGGGAAAAACTGAAAGAGGATCGCCGTGTCAGTGAAAATATGGAATTCTGGGCGCGTTTCCGGCCGAGCCTTTGAGCTGGTTTTCTCTTTCAGAAAAAGACCAGACAAACCACAATATTCTGAATTTATAAGTATCAGCTGGCGAAAACAGGGCCGAAATCAACACTTTCGCAAGATATGGCCGAAAAGTTATCCACAAGTTGTTAACAAATTGTGGGTAAAATCTCGCTGGATCTTTTGTAAATAAAAGCAATCGAACTTATCCACGATCTGTGAATAGACCATATCTGGCAATTGGAAAATTGTGCATATAATATTTTCGGCCTATCTTTGCCTTGCCGTAAAATGTGATATAATTATAGAATTATATTTTAGCAACAGAAAGGCAAGATGGAATGGAAGTTCCCGAAAAGGTCTTATTGACCGGCGCAAGTTCCGGTATCGGAAGAGCTATGGCGAAAAGGCTTCTGGAAGAGGGATATGAGGTTTACGGGGTGGGAAGGGAGTTCTCACATGATCTTGGGATCATAAAAAAGGATCCTCGATTTCATGCCATATCCCTTGATCTTCTTTCTCCGCATGCGGAAGAAATCATACGGTCTGAGGTTCTGGCAGATGGACATGATATTGATATCCTTATCAATAATGCGGGGTCTGCCTATTATGGTCTCCACGAGAATATCCGTCCGAACCAGATCCGGGAGATGATTCGCCTGAATCTGGAGATTCCCATGATTCTGACACGCCTGGTTCTTCCATCGATGAAGAAGCGAAAAAAGGGCGATATTATTCAGATTGCAAGTGTGACATCACTTTCTTTGGAGAATACCTATGGAGCAGCCTATGGCGCTTCTAAGGCAGGACTTCTCAGTTTCAGCCGAAGCCTTTTTGCAGAGTGCAGGAAATGTGGAATTCGTGTTTCCAGTATTTTACCGGATATGACAGATACCAATCTCTATCGAAATGCGGACTTTTCTGCAGACACGGAGTTTGGCTGCAGTCTGGATCCGGAGGATATTGCAGACGGTCTTCTTTATCTCTTGAAACTGCCAAGAGGAAAAGTTGTGCAGGAAATGATGATCCGCCCGCAATATCATAGGATTCAAAAGAAAAAGATAAGGAAATGAAATACAGAGGGATTGGAAATGCTTCTTTTATTCATGAATAGTATCGCCCTTGGCATCGGTTTGGCCATGGATGCTTTTTCCGTCTGTATCGCCAATGGATTGAAAGAGCCCCATATGAATCGAAGCCGGCATTTGAAAATGGCCTCGGTCTATGCCTTCTTCCAGTTTGCCATGCCCATGATCGGCTGGGCCTGTGTCCATCTGATTGCATCGAAATTCCGCGCTTTCCAGAAATTTATTCCATGGATTGCTCTGATTCTGCTTCTTTGGATTGGCGGTAAGATGCTGCATGATGGCTGGAAGAAAATTCATTGCAGCAGGGATCAGAAGTCAGAAAATGAGATCCGGTCTGATTCATCGACAGAGAAACAATGTTTGTGCCTTATGGAAGACGAACGGATCCCTTTTCAGACCATTCTGGTCCAGGGAGTAGCGACTTCCATCGATGCCTTGTCCGTCGGTTTTACGATTGCACATTTAGATGCAGGACCGGCTTTTTTATCCTGCCTTATCATTGCCCTGGTAACCTTTTTGATCTGTGTGGCCGGAGTGAAGCTTGGTAAGATTTTCGGGGATCATTTGGATCGCTTTGCGGATATTTTGGGCGGCCTTATTTTGATCGCCATCGGTCTTGAGATCTTTATCTCTTCTTTTTTCTAATTTCTAAGGATCATTTATGCTTTATCTTTTTACAGCCTTATATGCGGAAGCGCGTCCTCTGATCCGGGCGCTGGATCTTATGCAAGTGGATCAGGAAGGCTCTATTCGCCAGTTTCGAAGCCGGGAGGGAAAAGATCCGATCCTTCTTACGGTCATGGGAACAGGGCCGGTCAAAGCTGCTTTTTCTGCCGGTTTCTGCCTTGGAAATATCGACCGAAGCGAAGAAAATGAATGTATCCTATACGGAAGTGCAGCAGTGGAGGACCCGGAGAAAATCCGGGAAAACCATTCTCTCTATCTGGTCGCCGGCCTGAAGAATCTGGATTCCGGCAGGCTGTTTTATCCGGATCTTTTTGATCGGGCCTTGCCTCTGGCCTTTCTTATGACAGGAAGCCGGATTTACCAGGCAAGTGACGCTTTGCAGCCGGATCCTTTTTTTACTTTAAAAGGCCAGGGATATTCTGCCTGTCTTCATGATATGGAAGCCGCAGCTTTCTTTGAAGCAGCTTCGACCTGCCTGGGTCCGGATCAGATTCATATTCTGAAATTTGTATCGGACGATGGGAAGGAAAGTGAAAATCTCACCGCAAAAGATCTGGAACAAATGTCCGAGAGACATTTGCCGGAACTTTTGTCCTTCTTAAGGGGAATTCTGAAGACCATTCATGAAAAGTCGGACAGAAACCCTTCTCTCCTTATGGAAGATTCGCCCATCACAGCAGAGGAGCTGCACGCATCTGTTGCTATGGAAAACGAACTGCACCAGCTTTTGATCTATGGTGGAGAAATCGGATTTTCATTTTCAGAAGAAAGGAGAATTTTGCTGGAGGAAGGCCTGCTTCCATGCAGAGATAAGAAGGCCGGGAGCAAGGCCCTGGAACGGATCCGCAGGGATCTTCTGTCCATGGCTCTACCGGCTTTTCATGACAAAGCACAGGATCATAAGAAAAAAGAGATTTCGGGAAAAAATACTCCCTGGCTCGTTTACATCGAAGAAGGAATCTGGGACCGAAAGGAAACAAGGGAAATTCTGGATCGGATTCCAAATCCCAAGACCCTTCTTCCGATCCGCCATTATAAGGATCTTTTTAATCGTCGTCGCCAGAATACTGTCGGACAGCATGCCAATAGAAGCCTGATCCTTGCCAAGAAAAAGGGGCAGCTTATTTATCCCGGGGCAAAGGTTTGCCAGGACTTTGGGAATCGGTATTTTTATTATACGTCCTGCATTATGAACTGTCTCTTTGACTGTGATTATTGCTATCTGAAGGGATTATATCCGTCCGGACTTCCG
>JAQXPG010000089.1 GCA_029100405.1 Lachnospiraceae bacterium
CGCAAAATTTCTTTCCAAAGATATCATTACAGAGTTCCGTAGGCGTGGTGATGAAGTGCATATGTATCCGCTGACATTTGCGGAGTTCATGTCTGTGTATGAGGGTGAGAAAGCGGATGGATGGCGCGATTATGTGCTTTACGGAGGAATCCCGCTGGTACTCACATTTACCTCGCCGGATCAGAAGGGCGATTTCCTGAAATCCTTGTTCGAGGAAACGTATATCTCCGATATTATCGGAAGAAACAAGGTCAGAAACAAGGCGGAGCTGGAAGAACTTTTGAATATTCTGTCCTCTTCCATCGGCTCTCTGACGAATCCGAGCAAGCTGTCTGCAACTTTTAAGAGCGTAAAACATACGACTATCAGTAAGGTGACGATCAAACGCTATATCGATTATCTTGAAGACGCTTTCCTGATTGACAGTGCAATTCGGTACGATTTAAAAGGAAAGAAATATATCGATACGCCATCCAAGTATTATTTCACGGATCTGGGTCTTCGAAATGCCAGATTAAATTTCCGACAGTTCGAAGAAACGCACGCGATGGAAAATATCATTTTCAATGAGTTGAAAGTCAGAGGATATAACGTCGATGTAGGCGTCGTTGTGATGAATGAAACAGATCCGACAGGTAAAAAAATAAGAAAACAACTGGAGATTGATTTTGTTTGCAATAAAGGTTCCAAACGTTACTATATCCAGTCGGCATTTGCCATGCAGGATGAAAAGAAAATGCAGCAGGAAGAAAGACCCCTGATCAACACTGGCGACGGGTTCAAAAAAATCATCATCACAAAAGATGCCTTAGCACCGCTTTACAATGAAGAGGGTGTGTTAGTGATGAGTGTTTTTGACTTCCTGTTAAATCCTGACAGCATGGATTTATAATCAGGCGACACCAAGCGAGAGTAATAATCCTGGATTGGTCTGTAGAAACCTTCATGTCAGGAATTCTGACACGAAAGTATTCGGCATTTCCCGCCCGGCCTCTTATAATCAGAAATGAAGGAGAGCAAATCGTCGCAAGGCACAATACGGAACAGAAATGTGTCTTTCGCAGAACGCCGCGCCTGCAGCAGAGGACAAGGCTGATAAAGTTGACAATGTTGACAATGCTTCGGAAGAGATGTCTGAAGCGGCTTCCGATACAGATGAAAAGGCTGCGTCTGCTTTATGCGGGGGAAAATAGGCAATGAGTGAAGAATATGTTTCACTGTTTCACCGTTTCAGGTAACGGAGGAGATTACCACTCTGACAATTGAAATTGGTACGTATGTGGGCTCTATTACGGCGTTTGAGCCACTGCATCCAAGCCAGGTGCTGAGACGCAGAGCGAAAGACAGCAATCCGAAAGCAATGATGTCGGAAGAAATGTCGGTACAAATGAAGATAAGCTTCTACTCCTGTTGAAATAGAATGGTAGATTGACAGCTGAAACTCTTGCCGGAACGATAGGTATTACACAGCGGCAGGTAGAACTCATGATTGCGAAGCTGAAAAAGAAAGGGATCCTGATCCGCCATGGAGTTAGTAAGAATGGTTTCTGGGACGTCATATGGAAGGAGACGTGAAAGATGGATAAAGATAGTTTCTCTTACGTTGTATATATAATCCACGCCTGCGCGGATCGCTGGAACACAACGCCATCAAAGGTATATGAAGCAATGAAGAAAAGCGGATGTCTGGATGAGTACCTCGTTCCTTATTATGATTTGCTTCATACGCAGAGTACAGATTACGTTGTGCATGATATTGCCGAGTATTTGAAGGACAGAGAGGTAACCGTATGATTGTTTATCATGGTTCTAATATGATCGTTGATCATCCGGATGTCGGTCATTCATTCCGCGACCTTGATTTTGGACGAGGATTCTATGTGACGACAGTCAGGGAACAGGCAGAACGCTGGGCCATACGCAAAGCTCTTTTTGCTAAGAATTCAAAGCCGGTTTTGAATGAATATGAACTGCTGTCTGCCATGGAAGGCCTGGGTGTCAGAAACTTCGGAGATTATCTCGATTCATGGATGGACTTTGTTTGTAAGTGCCGTGATGGAGATCTGGGATATCAGCAGTATGACATTATCATAGGGAATGTGGCAAACGATAAAGTGTTCCGTGTTGTGGATTTGTATCATTCAGGTGTCTGGGATAAGGACCGTGCTCTAAAGGAAATTCGTGTTTATCCAGGATATGATCAGATCGCTTTTATTACACAAAAGGCAATTGATCAGACTCTGGTGTTTACAAAAGCCTTGGAGGTTTCATTATGAATGGGGATACGCTCGAAAAAATTTATCAGGAAGGTTTAGAAGAGCGCCTGATCTCGTATCTTGCAGAAAAAAATTGCATTTCATTGGAAAAAGCTATGGATATCTATTATCACAGCAATATAGCAAAGCAAATTTATGCCGGGGCATATGGCGTGCAATATCTGGATTATAAAGTGCTGGCACAGATGCTGATGGATACGGAACCTGAGCTTTTTAAGGATGTTTGTGCTGTCACAAAATTGAGGATGCACTGACATATCAAGATCGCCGAAACTGGAGATCGATTTGTGAAGATCCGTGGCTGCTATAAAGAAATCATTCATTGCCAGGACGAAGGGTAGAGCAACCCGTGCTGTGAAAAAGGCGCTGATCCCGGGTGTGCGCGGTAAGCTGATTTTACAGCTGCGGGGGTGCGGACGAAACATAAAAAACTGCTTACCATACCAGGGGGTGCGGACATTTTCTTGGACCATTTACCAATCAATGTCCACTACAGATCAAGCAGCTATGAGTCCTAGACTTCTTCGATATTGAAGTGGGCTCATTCCTCCAAGTGAGACCTTAATCCTCTTTTCCGAGTACCAATG